>CALUOV010000001.1 GCA_944322275.1 uncultured Bacteroides sp.
TAGTTGTAGAATACCTGCAGAATCAAGGCTGCGATCAAACCGAAGATAGTCGTAATCAAGGCCACTTTCATACCACCTGCAACAACCGTCGGAGAGATATCACCTACCTGCTGGATCTTATCGAATGCCTGCACCATACCGATCACAGTACCCAAGAATCCCAATGACGGGCTCATCGCGATGAACAATGTGATCCAAGAGCAACCTTTTTCCAAATAGCCGGCTTGCACACCACCGTAAGAAACAACTGACTTCTCAACAACGTCCAAGCCTTGATCCAATCTCATCAGACCTTGGTAGTAGATAGAAGCGATAGGACCACGGGTGTTACGTGCGATATCCTTTGCGCCTTCTACATCGCCTTTTTCCATAGCAGCTTCGATGGAAGAAACAAATTTCTTCGTGTTGATTTCGGCCAAGCTCAAATAAATGATACGTTCAATACAGAATGCAAGACCGATCACCAAAGCGATAGAGATAAAGCTCATGAAGAATGCAGAACCTTCGATATACTTAATCTTCAGTTCCTTGTGGATACCACCACTCTCAGCCGGAGCGATAGCTTCAGTTTGCCCAGCAGCAGGTGCGTCCTGAGCCTGAGCCAATTGAGTTGAGCCAAATGTCAAGGCTCCCATCACAGCAACAATTGCAAATAACTTTTTCATTGTGTGTCTAATTTTTTAAGATTAATTAATTGAATTACTTATGATATTTATTTGTTTTCTTTCTTTCATTCGCCTTATGTTTTTCATCCTGCGGAGAGAGGGGGATTCGAACCCCCGATACCCTTTAGGAGTATACACGCTTTCCAGGCGTGCCTCTTCAACCACTCGAGCATCTCTCCTTTTTCTTTTCAACCGGCACTTATCACTTGGTTTCCGCGCCCTCGAATGTTTTCAGCTACAAATGTATTCTTTTTTTCGTTCTCACGTTACATTCTTTGCTTTAAATCTTTGAGAAAGTACCAAAATTAATAAACTTTAAAACCTTTGTGGCCTTATTGGGGCATTCCAAACAAATTTAAAGCGTTTTCTGAAGTAACTTCCGACACTTTCTCAGGTGTGATTCCATAAACTTCGGCAACCTTCATTAAGGTATATTTTATAAAAGAGCTTTCGTTTCGCTTTCCCCGATATGGCACCGGAGTCAGGTAGGGGGAATCGGTCTCCAACACGATCCTTTCTAACGGTATATGAGAAAGGACCTCGGGCAAAGACGATTTCTTAAAAGTGACCACCCCATTAATTCCTATCAGAAAGCGGGGGAACTCCAGAACACGCTGAGCTTCCTCCAACGTCCCTGTAAAACTATGGAAGATGCCTCGCAAAGGAGTATGACGATAAGCTTCTAATACCTTATATATATAAGAAAAAGCTTCGCGGCAATGGATCACGACCGGAAGATCGTAGGCCAGCGCCAAATCGAGCTGACGCTTCAAAGCCCACTGCTGCTCGGCTTCGAACGTACGATCCCAATAGAAGTCCATACCAATTTCCCCGATAGCTACATATTCCTTACGCATAGCCAATTCTTGCTCCACGATATGAAGCTCGTCTTCATAATCTTCTTTGACTGAAGTGGGATGCAGTCCTATCATCGGGAAACAATAGTTCGCATAGTCGTGACAGACGCGAAGCAAAGGCACTATCGAAGCCTTGTCAATATTAGGCATAAAGATATGGCTGACTCCGGCCTCGCGGGCACGGTTGATGACTTCGGGGAGGTCGTCTTTGAACTCTTCCAGAAAAAGATGGGAATGGGTGTCTATCATAATTGCATACTGGGAAAAAGGGGACAAGCTTTTCTTTCTTCGTTTTTTTGTTTCTCACTGGTCCGATAGTAGTAAATCATTCCATAGTCCCGGCAAGCATTCAACCGTTTCTCATTGGGAGTAACAAACTCAAATTTCTTTTCCACTTGATTCCAAATGTCCAATATCAAAGCATCGGCCTCAGGACGCATGGCCGAAAGTTCGCTTAAACTCCGTTCCGTAAGCATCTGCAGGTTCTTCTGACGGGTATAGCTTTCATAGAAGATGTCATAATGCACTTTAACCTTCGCTATGGTGGGGTTATAGATAGGGATGCCCCCTTGGGCGATGCGTTTGTTCTCACCTTCAATCACCTTTCTTCCCCAGTCCACCAACGCAGCCTCACTGGTAAGGTCAGGCACCGTATTGCTTTTCGAGTCTAAGCCGTACAATTCTTTGTGCGCTCTGCGGACTTCCGAACGGATAACCGCCAAATTGAGGACCTGAATGAAATGGGATACATACAAGCGAGCCATTCTTACATTAGCCTGATGCTTATGTCCCTCCCTCGACTGTTTTTCAAAACATTCTTTATAATACACTTGCGCCGCTTCAAAATGAGGAAGAAAGTTCCGAACCGCAGTCAATGTTTTCAGATCTACAGGCACTTCATAGATGTCATCTGTCTTATCGGCCATCTCACATACCGCTTTCAACGCTCGTATGCGCGCCTGGTCCGTATTGGGCAATCTTCTGTAAGGCATGACTTAAAATTATAAGTTATAAATCCATCAATTACACTTCTCGATTCATCAGCCGATTCATCAAATCTCTCAATTCCGCTTTAGCAGATACCGCAACATTTACCTCTTCCAAGGATTTAGCGGCCAAAGCCGTATAGTCCTCTATCTTTTGCAGACACATCCGATTGACACCTATTTCGTCATAAAGTCCCTTGACCGCGACAATTTTTTCATCCGGCTTATACTCCGCAGCATCCAACCAACGGCGAAGCTCTTGGTTTTGTTTCTTATCGGCATGCTCTATAGCCTGAATCAGCAAATAGGTCTTCTTGTTACACAAAATGTCACCACCAATATTTTTACCAAAGACTTCCGGATTACCATAGACATCCAACCAGTCATCTTTTAATTGGAAAGCGACTCCTAAATTCATGCCGAAATCGTACAATCGAGCCGCATCTTCCTCAGAAGCTCCTCCCAGCCAAGCGCCTATCTTTAAACTAGCAGCTAACAGGACTGAAGTTTTCAGACGAATCATTTCAAGATACTCCGCTTCCGATACATCAAGACGGGTTTCGAACTCCATGTCAAATTGTTGCCCTTCACAAATCTCGAGCGCCGTCAGGCTAAACAAGTCGAGCACCCGAGGCAACAAAGCGGAAGGACACCCGGCCGCTATAAACTGATAGGCCAACACCAACATAGCATCACCGGACAAGATGGCCGTATTTTCATCCCACACCTTATGGACCGTGGCTTTCCCGCGACGACGGTCGGCTTTGTCCATCAGGTCATCGTGCAGCAACGTATAATTATGGTATACTTCAATGCCCGTGGCCTGATTGAGGATAGACGCCACATTTTCCTTATAAAGATTATAAGCCATCAGCATCAATACCGGACGAATGCGCTTGCCACCCAAAGACAAGACGTATGATACAGGCGCATACAATCCTTGCGGCTTACGGCTAAAAGCGAGCCCAGCTATATGCGCATTGATAAGCTCAAGGAGTTCGGAGGATTTGAACATGATCATATAGGATAATTTAGGTACGCTCCGCGCACAATTGTCAATCGTTAAAACGAAAAGAGGCTGCACATAGGCAACCTCTTTTTCTCGTTATCGGGGGAATTACTGCAATCTGAACATTACAGGCACCGTGTATTTTACACGAACGGGTTTACCACGTTGCATACCCGGTTTCCATTTCGGCATCGAGTTAATCACGCGGAGGGCTTCCTTGTCCAAATAAGGATCCACCCCACGAATAACCTTTGCATCAACGATACTTCCATCGGCATTTACCACGAACTGTACCGTTACACGACCTTGTGTACCGTTTTCCTGAGCGATAGTGGGATACTTGATGTTCTTGCTCAAGAACTGCATCAGACCCGCCATACCGCCATTGGGGAATTCAGGCATCTGTTCTACAACTTCGAAGATTTCCTGCTCTTCAACCTCTTCTTCCTCTTCTACCGTAGGAGGCACATAAGAGATTTCAACAGCCTGACCGGTCTCTTCCGAAGAAGCGATTTGGGTAGACTCAATTTCCATATCATCATCCACGATAGTCAATTGCTCTACAATAGCGGGCGCTTCAACGGGAGCTGGCGGAGGCGTAACATCTTTCGGTTGTTCCGTAATAGGAATTTCAATTTCCTCTTCAAACACGACATCGGCTACAGCCTGGCTTGTATCAATCTGCACGTCGCGTTCACTCCATTCGAAGGCCACGAACATGATAGCAAGCGTAATGACATAACCGACGAGCAGCCAGGTAGATCTCTTGCCCTCCAAGTCTGCTTTAGGCGATTTTTTTACTTCCATAATTTATCTATTAATTTTTAGTGTTTCTCATTGGGGGCAAATATAGCACTTTTCCCATGAATGCTCATGCGTAAATGCTTTTTTTTACACCGCAAACCTCTGCATTTTTATTTTTTTAATCCTTTAAAAGCCTACTTGTGCTTTTGTGCCACAAATGTAGCAAGATATTTTAAAAATAGCCTTATCTTTGGCATGTTTTTTTGGACAAAAACAAATATTTTTCAGGAAGAAGTGTTTCCGAAAGAAACAGGCAACCTAAAACGCAGCATATACACCATATTATATATATACAGATGAAGAAAATAATCATAGCAATCGATGGCTTCTCCTCTTGCGGGAAAAGCACTATGGCCAAAGACTTGGCACGCGAGATAGGGTATATCTACATAGACAGCGGAGCCATGTACCGGGCTGTGACTCTTTACAGTCTCGAAAATGGAATTTTTGAAGGCGAACACATCGATACCGAAAGATTGAGGAGAGAAATCGGGCAATTGAGAATAACCTTTAAGCTGAACACCGAAACGGGACGACCGGATACATACTTGAACAATGTCTGTGTAGAAGACCGGATACGCACCATGGAGGTATCCTCCCACGTAAGTCCTATTGCTACGCTGGACTTTGTACGCGAGGCCATGGTGACCCAACAGCAAGAAATGGGAAAGGAAAAAGGGATTGTAATGGATGGACGTGACATCGGCACTACGGTCTTTCCCGATGCCGAACTAAAGGTTTTTGTCACTGCCTCGCCAGAAATTCGCGCACAACGCCGTTATGACGAACTAAAAGCCAAAGGGCAGGCAATTAGCTACGAGGAAATACTGGAGAATGTGAAACAACGCGACTACATAGACCAGCACCGTGACGTCAGCCCTTTGCGTAAGGCCGATGATGCTCTGCTGTTGGACAACAGCCACCTAAGCATCGAGGAACAAAAGAGATGGTTGATGGAACAGTATAAACGGATTACCAGGCTATTATAAATAATCGTATGACAAAAGTAGAAATAGATGAAGGCTCAGGCTTCTGCTTCGGTGTAGTAACCGCAATACGAAAGGCAGAAGAAGAATTGGCTAAGGGCGGGACTTTGTATTGCCTAGGTGACATTGTGCACAATAGTAGAGAAGTAGAGCGATTAAAAAACATGGGACTTATCACCATCGGGCACGAGGAGTTTGAACACCTGCACAATGTCAAAGTATTGCTCCGGGCGCACGGAGAGCCGCCCCAGACCTACGAAATAGCCCATCGCAACCACATTGAAATCATAGACGCGACCTGTCCGGTAGTGCTTCGGCTACAAAAGAAAATCAAACAAGAATACGACACGAACGGAGAAAGGCAAATTGTCATCTACGGCAAGAATGGACATGCCGAAGTTCTGGGGCTTGTGGGACAAACTTGTGGCCAAGCTATCGTAATAGAAAAACTAGAGGAAGCAAAAACCTTGGACTTCAGTAAAAGCATCTGTCTGTATTCACAAACGACCAAATCACTGGACGAATTCAAACAGATTGTGCGGTACATCAAGGAGCACATCGCACCCAACGTAACATTTGAATATTATGACACCATTTGCCGACAAGTGGCCAACCGAATACCCTATATACGCACTTTCGCGGCATCCCACAATCTGATATTCTTTGTCAGCGGGAAAAAAAGCTCAAACGGGAAAATGCTTTTCAGCGAATGCCTAAAAGTAAATCCCAACTCACATCTGATAGACAATATAGAAGAAATAGACGCCAATCTATTGCATAACGTCCACTCTATAGGCATTTGTGGAGCCACTTCCACTCCCAAATGGCTGATGGAAGAAGTGCAAAGAGCCATAGTTGGCAAATTACAGGATATGGAAACTTAAAGAATGACTGCAAATTAATGTAAATTATTCGTAGAAGCCTCAGCTTTTCACTATCTTTGTCGCACAGAAGTTTGAACATCAATCATTAACGCTTTATCAAATAGATTGTTATGAGTATAGTTAAGTGCATCGGAATCTTGACCTCCGGAGGTGACGCTCCTGGTATGAACGCAGCCATACGCGCCGTGACACGTGCTGCCATTTACAATGGACTCTCCGTAAAAGGTATCTATAGAGGTTACAAGGGACTTGTTACAGGCGAAATCAAAGAGTTCAAAAGTCAGAATGTGAGCAACATCATTCAGTTGGGCGGCACCATCTTAAAGACAGCCCGGTGTAAAGAGTTCACGACTCCAGAAGGACGTCAGCAAGCATATGAGAACATGAAGAAAGAGGGTATTGACGCACTGGTAGTTATTGGCGGAGACGGTTCATTAACCGGTGCCCGTATTTTTGCACAAGAATTTGATGTGCCTTGCATTGGATTACCAGGCACCATTGACAACGATTTGTACGGTACTGACACGACTATCGGTTACGACACGGCATTGAACACAATTCTCGATGCGGTCGACAAAATCCGCGATACAGCGACCTCGCATGAACGCCTGTTCTTCGTTGAAGTAATGGGACGTGATGCCGGTTTCCTCGCTTTAAACGGCGCCATTGCTTCAGGAGCGGAAGCTGCCATCATTCCAGAATTCAGTACAGAAGTTGACCAGTTGGAAGAGTTCATCAAGAACGGTTTCCGCAAATCGAAGAACAGTAGTATTGTATTAGTAGCAGAAAGTGAGCTGACAGGAGGAGCCATGCACTACGCTGAACGTGTGAAGAATGAATATCCACAATATGATGTGCGCGTGACGATTCTTGGTCACTTGCAACGCGGTGGAAGCCCTACAGCCCACGACCGCATTTTAGCCAGCCGACTGGGCGCTGCCGCTATCGATGCCATCATGGAAGGACAACGTAATGTCATGATTGGTATCGACCACGATGAAATAGTTTATGTACCTTTCACTAAGGCTATTAAAAATGACAAGCCCATCAAGAAGGAATTGGTAAACGTGTTGCGTGAGTTGTCTATCTGACAAGTCACATAGTTTATCATACAAAAAAGGATGTCTTTCTATCTGCATAGCAGAAGAAAAGCATCCTCTTTACTTTTTTAGCAGGCAATATAGAACCCTACAACCACTTCTTCACTTCTTGTTCAGTCAGTTCCCAAAGTTCTGCCATTTGCCGATGATGAAGATATTTATCGGAAAGACGTTTGGGATGACAACTGACGTTCAACGTTCCTGTGCGCTTTCCTGCCTCTTCATCCAACAGTAAACTGATAGCCGTGGCAGCTCCTTGCCTAGGTGTACGTATAAATGGACGGAAAAGAAGATCGGTTAAAGGATCAAACCACATGTGCATGGTAATAATATCCGTGGATACAATACCCGGATCAGCGGCATTAACTACAATACCCTGTTCTCTCACTCTCCGTGACAAGTCGATGGTAAAAAGTGTCAATGCCAACTTGGTATTGCTATAAATAGGTATACGCCAAAAATCTCCTTTACGGCCTTTTCGAAAAAAATCAGGAAAATCAAGTGTACCTATAGCATAAGTACATGAAACCATATTGACCACCCGACTACCCTTCCCCATTAAAGGCAATAATTTGCGGGTAAGCAAATAAGGACCGACATAGTTAACACTCACAGTGCGCTCTAATCCGTCTTCAGTCATAACACGACGAGTTTCCATTGTCCCGGCGTTATTCATCAGCAAAGATACACACTCACCTCTCTCCCGCATCCGTCCGGCAAAAGCCGCAACCGTTTTTAATGAAGCCAAGTCTACGAACTCTATTTTGATATCCGAATTTCCCGTGTCTTTCACCAACTGCTCTCGTTTAACCTTAGCCCGAGCTAAATCATAACAAGCCATTATAACCCGATAACCAGCCAAAGCTACCGCACGGGTGATTTCTGTCCCCATGCCTCCATCGGCTCCTGTGATAACCGCTAATTTCCTCTCCATCGCTCACCCCCGACGTTCTATCTGTTCAATTTCTTTTTTCAAGCATAGAGGAAGTTCCTCCTTCAGGTGTTGATGGCAAGCCATATCAATGGAGTACATACGAGCTATGCAATAGTTACTATGACGGCAATTACACCGCGCCTTTTCTTCGATACGCATACGGTTGACGAAGTCTGGCTCATTAAGCAACGCACGTCCCATCTGCACTGCCTCGAAACCCTGATTCAATACTTCATCTATCTTCTCACGGGCAACCAATCCACCCACATAGATCAAAGGCATATCCGGCAATTCAGCACGGAACCTCAACGCATCGTCCAAGAAATAAGCTTCCTTGAAAGGTACAGTGGGTATCATGAATTTACCCACCATGCGCACACCATACTTCAGCCACCAGCAATTCATGTAGTAAGTCATAGTCCGAATGGGCATTTCACCCCGCATCACATACATGGGAGCCTTACTCACAAAGCCGCCACTCAGCACCAATGCGTGAGCGCCCGACTGTTGCAACCGACGGGCCACCTGCAAGGACTCATCAATCTCCATGCCTCCCCGAAAACCATCACGCATATTCATCTTCACAAGCACAGCCATGTCATTCCCGGCAGCTTTCATCACTTCCTCCATCACCCTGTCCATAAACCGCATACGGTTTTCCAACGAGCCACCATATTCGTCCTTACGATGGTTGGTAGAAGGAGAAAGGAACTGACTGATGAGATAACCATGCCCCGCATGTATCTCTACAGCATCGAAACCTGACTCACGAGCCAGATTAACCGCCTGTCCGTAAGCACGTGCCATTTCAGGCAATTCATTGGCCCGAAGCCCACGCACAAACGTGGGAGAATAGAGGTTGAAACCTGTACTGGCACCTACAGGCATGCAACCACAAATACTCTTATGAGACATATTGCCACAATGTCCCAACTGAATGGATGCGGCTGCTCCCTCAGCATGAACCGCATCGGTCAATCTGCGCAGGCCTGGCACAATTTCAGGTCTCATCCACAACTGACGGTCAAAGGAAAGGCCGCTACGTGTCACCGCCGCATAGGCCACGGTGGTCATGCCTACACCGCCCGCAGCCACTGAACGGTGATAATCGAGCAATTGCTCAGAAGGTTTGTTCCCCGGACACATACTCTCGAAAGCCGCCGAACGAATCGTGCGATTGCGCAATGTCAACGGCCCGATAGTCACGGGAGTGAATAATTTGGATTCTTCCATAAATATGCTTTGTTATTACGTTTACTATTTCAATGCCATCGTCTCACTACGCTGAGACAAGAGTTTCATCAAATGAAACACTTTCTAAAACATGACATCCTAATATATATATGGTATAATACGCTTCCGACTTCCTACCGCCGCCTTGCCAAATTCCTCACAATAACGTTTGTGAATGGCATTGGCACGCGGCACCAAATTGGCAGCCGTCCACCACACGAACACCCATGCCGCAGGCGAAGCGGTCAGTATGGCAAAGCCCGTCCACTCCACTAACTCACCGAAGTAATTGCCCGAAGTAACATAGCGATACATTCCCTTAGCAGGCAGATAATGGCGTGTATCTCCCGGCTGACGCAAATGACGGATGACATGGTCGGAATGCAGATTAATCCCCATACCTATTATGAACAGAAGCAAACCTGCCAAGGCATGAGGTTGCCACAAATAAGCCGCCCCCTCCGCATAAGCTTGGGAAGGGAACCAGAAAAGGCCACCCGCCTGCATCACACCGTTCAGCACGTTGAACACAACGCCCATCAACATAATGGCCACCGGCATGCGGCTGCGCCCCTTCATCAGCAAAGGAAAGACAAACGAGCGTTGCAGATAGTGCAGTTCGAAAAGCAAGAAGAATAAGAATTGAGGCCAAACAAAGCCCGTGTCACTTTGAAGCCAAAGCCACGCCATAACGAAGAACACAGGCGCCTCCATCAACACCCAAGCCACCTTGTTTGGAATAGAAATGCCCCATGAAGCCGTCCGGAACATGCCGTAACCGGCTTTCACAAAATAAAGAGCTATGAAGACAATAAGCGCCACACCGCTCATCACCCACAAGAATGTATGAAACTCATGTAAAGACATACGCACCAGACTTTTGATATAACGCGGCAAAGATACAGAAAACTTTGAAAGAACGATGCGTTTTCCAATAGGATTCAACGTCTTAACACAAGAAAAAGGAACATTTACTTTGAAATTCTCCAACTTTTGCCTAAGTTTGTCCGCAGGAATGAGACTGACGAACAATGCATACATTAATTTTATAACAAAGAAAAATCGCATGAAGTTTACTTGTAACTCACTCTCCCATTGGCAAAGTAGGACTTTTGCTCGCTCACATTAGTGACAGATTATAACTTTTCACAATACAAGAACCATGAGACAGAAACTTACCCTCTTCATCAGTTTATTATTGGCATTCACCTCTTGTAGTAACCCCAAAGTGGAGCAAAACCCTCTTCCTCAGAAGACAGCCCGTTTCCGCACAAACGTACCGCTCGACTCCATCATCTTGAGCGATCCTTGTATTCTGGCCGATGCTAAAACTCATCAGTATTACATGACAGGTACGGGTGGCTTGTTATGGAAAAGCAAAGACTTAGCCTTGTGGGAAGGACCTTACAAGGTCGCAGATACCGATTCTACCTCGTGGATGGGAAGTCATCCGCAAATATGGGCAGCCGAACTTCATGAGTACAATGGAAAATATTACTATTTTGCAACTTTTACCAACAACGGCATAACGATAGACACCGTAGGAAATAATGTCATTCCCCGACGCGCCAGCCACATTTTAGTAGCCGAGAAGGCCGAAGGCCCTTATCGCCCCATGGCAGACCCCACTTACCTTCCTGCTAACAAGCCCACGCTGGACGGGACCTTTTGGGTGGACAAAGACTATAAGCCTTACATGGTATATTGCTACGAATGGCTGCAGAACAATAACGGTACGATTGAAAAGATCGAGCTAAAGCCTGATTTAAGCGGTTCTATAGGTGAAGGCAAATTATTGTTCCGTGCCAGCGATTCGCCCTGGAGCCGTGAAAAACTAGACGGGAAAATAGTCCCCAACCGAGTGACCGACGGGCCATGGCTTTTCCGCACAGAAACCGGACGATTGGGAATGCTTTGGACCAGTTGGATATTTGATGTCTACACACAAGGAGTGGCTTACTCAGAAAGTGGCACCCTAGACGGGCCATGGATTCAAGAAGCAGCCCCTATTACCCCACCCAACTTTGGCCACGGCATGCTGTTCCGCACTTTCGATGGACAATGGATGTTATCCGCACATAGCCACAGAGTCGATGAGAAAGGCCATTATATTCGCATTCCTCATCTATTCAAGGTCGATTTGTCCGGGGATAAACTAACTATCGATACATTGATGACAAAATAAAACCAGCTTTTCTCATCCACGAACGAAAATTTACACATTATTCAATAACCGAAGTCGTATCTTTGTGGAAGAAATAGTTTTCATAGGTTGCTAATAAAGAAGTCAAAGAAACATGTCTTTCGTTCTATACAGCAGAAAGGCATTCTTTGCAAAAAGAGAGGGATATCCTTGCGAAAAGGCTATCCCTCAAATCTTTATTTGCGCTTATACTTGTCACGGTATTCCGTCGGTGTCATGCCCATCTTTTGCTTAAAACACTTACTGAAGTAACGAGGGTCGTTAATACCCACCATATAGGAAATCTGGGTCATAGAGTATTCACCTGTCTCGATCAAACGAATAGCGTGATTTATACGTACCTCTTTGATAAACTCCACAGGCGCAAGGCCAGTAAGTGTCTTCAACTTTTTGAAGAATACTGAACGGCTGACGGCCAGTTCGCGCACCAAATCATCCACCATCATATCGCCATTATCCAAATTTTTTTCCATCAACTCCATCAACTTATCCATGAACTTCCTGTCATTGGGAGACATCTCCGGAGCTACAGTCCCTTCTTCTTTAGTTTCATCTGCCTGTACGGCAGCCTGCATCAATTTATCCCGATACGAATCCTGAAGTTTCTGGCGTTGCTCATGCAGAATTTTAACACGGGCTTTCAGATAAGTCGCACTGAAAGGTTTGGTGATGTAATCATCAGCTCCATATTCCAATCCCTCCAATTTACTCTCGAATGTATTCTTCGCCGTTAATAGAATAATCGGGATATGACTCGTCATCATATTGGCACGCAACTCCCGAGTCATGGTTATGCCATCCTTACCCGGCATCATCACATCACTGATGATAATGTCAGGTAACAAAAGTTCCGCTTTTTCCAATCCTTCCACCCCATCAGAAGCTTCTGCTATACGATACTCAACACCGAAAATACTTCGAAGGAACAGGCGAAGTTCCTGGTTGTCCTCCACCAACAACATCGTAGGAAGTGAAGCATCCACTTCTCCTTCGTTCACATCCGGCTTCAGCTCCGATACATCAACCGAAGAATCATCCTGCAAAAACTCAGTCCCAGCATCGTAATGCTCCTTACCCTTCAAGAATTCCACACTAAAACAACTTCCCTTGCCCAAAACACTATCCACTGTAATAATCGCCTTATGCATGTCCACCAATTCCTTGACCAATGAAAGACCGATACCTGTACTCGACTGATTGAACAAATTGTTTTCTATCAGATTCTCAAAGCGCATAAAAATGGACTTCCGCTTATTTTCAGCGATTCCAATACCTTGGTCACGAACACCTACCAATACTGTCTTTTCATTTTCATGAATAAACACACTGATCATCTTCCCATTAGGCGTGTATTTGAAAGCATTGGACAAAAGATTGAAGACTATTTTCTCGTATTTATCGGCGTCTACCCATAAATAAAGTTCCGGCTTTTCCGTCTCGAACAAAAAATCAATCTGATGTTCTTCGGCTACCGCCCGAAAACTGTCCATTATTTTGCGAGTGAAGGATACTACATCAATACGCTGCACCCGCATTTTCATTTTCTGATTCTGTATTTTGCGGAAGTCTAATATCTGATTAACCAAATGTAACATACGTTTTGTGTTTCGCTCTACTACCTGCAACTGCTCTCGTGCATCCGCAGGCAAATTCTTATTAGTCAACACATACTCTACCGGACCAGAAATCAATGTCAATGGTGTACGAAGTTCGTGAGAAATATCCGTAAAGAAACGCAACTTCATGTTGGTAAGCTGCTGTTCAATAGACACTTTATGTTCCAAACGGTAAATAGTAAACAGAATATAAACCGCCGTTACGATAAATAACAGCACAATAAGTACATATAAGACATAGGCTAACGGGGTTTCCCAAAAGGACGGCAAGATTTTAATAGGTAATGAACGCTCGTTATCCGTCCATTGTCCGTCTGAATTGGTAGACCGTACCTTGAAGACATAATCACCATGCGGCAAATTAGTATATGTAGCTATACGTTGCTTCCCCACATAGTTCCAATTCTTATCAAATCCTTCCAGTATATACGCATATTGAATATCAGAAGGTTTCGTATAATCAAGAGCTGCATACTCTATAGAAAAGATATTCTCTCGATGGGATAATTCTAAAGAAGGCGTTGCGTCCAGTATCTCTTTCAACAACGAACGCTCACCTGGCATTACAGTCTTATTCTCCACCAGCAACTGAGAAAAAGCCATAGAAGGAACAAAAGTACTCTTGCGAATGGAATCTGGATTGAAATGGAAAACACCTAACGTACTTCCAAAAAGCATTTCACCCGTATTAGTATACTCGGAAGAAGCTTCACTGAACCTATTATACGAGCCCAGCCGCTTATCACGATAGTTCTCAAAAGTTTCGTCCTCAGGATTAAACTTACTAATACCGTTTTCAGTACTTATCCACAATAAACCTTTTCTATCTTCCCGGATAGACAAGAGTATATCCGACGGCAAGCCATCGGATATCGTATAAGATTTAAAGGTAGCTTTCCCGTCAGGTTCCAATGACAACAACTTATTCAACCCGCCACCAAAAGTAGCAAAGTAGAGTTCGCCTTTTTGAGTCGGAATAATCCAATGTACATCGTTATTGCTCAAACTACCCTCATTATCCAGTACACGCAGGTAATGATGAAATTCCGCATTTTCCGGATTTTCAAAATCTTCATTCACCATCAGAGCACCTACTGTTGTGCCAATCCAAATATGTCCGCAGCTATCTCCTGTAATGAAGCGCACTTTCGAACAATAATCTATCGGATATCCTTTCAAGTGATTGCGGTGACTGATAAAAATTTCTTTTCCTTCCTTATCCCGCATCAAACAATTAACTCCAGCGGCAAATGTAGCCACCCAAATACGCCCTTTTGTATCTTCATAAATACAATATACATCATCACTGCTCAAACTATAAATGTCATCCTTGTCATACCGATAACGCGTCAATCTATAATGCAAAGAAACTTGTTCCGGTTCGGCTTTTACCACTCCATCCCCTTTTGTCGCAATCCACAAATTATTCTTGCTATCCTGCATCACAAAGTAAGCATTACCAGCCATAGGCTTTCCTGAACGAGCAACCGTCCCCGACTCTGTCAGATATCCCAGTTCTTCTCCTTCTGATGAATACATCCTGAGCACGCCATCTTTTGTACCGACCCACACATGTCCATCCTTATCTTCACAAAGAGCCCGCACTTCATTACTCAATGATTCATTATTACCCGATGACGGCGACAATAAATGAAACTGTTCTTGATAAAAGACAATTTTTTCCAATCCTTTGGAATGAGTACACATCCATAAATTTCCCTGGCGATCGGAAAATACAGCATGAATTTTATTGGAAAAACGCCTGTCAGGGTCTTTCGTATTATTATAAAAAGGTTTTAAACAGTCTTCTTCGTGATCATAGTAGGAAAAGCCTCCACCATAAGGATGTACCCACAAATGATGATAAATATCCTCATGAATGTGAAAAGCCGGCCGTGAACGATCCGTGCTGGTAGGCTCTACCATCACATGTTCTTCTTTAAACTTTCTATCTGCTACGTCAAAACGGATGATACGCCCCGATGTGTATTGCTCAAACCAAATATTTTGATACCTGTCTACATACATGGAATAGACCGAAGAATGACGCAGATGCTCAGCATCATAATGCTCCATCTCTTCGGAAGAAGGGCGATAAATGACCAATCCGTCATCTTTCATGGCTAATGCCAAAGTTTCTTCATCCACCGGTTTAATATCCACCAAACGACTCTCACCCGGCAACTGTATCAAAGAGAAACGTCCTGTCTTTTTCTCGTAACACCACACACGTCCTTTATCCGAGCCAAAGTAAATCCGTCCCTCCCATTCACACGCTACAAAGAAAGGCTGACTGCCCATATCCTCATCGCCCGCTTTATTCACAAAGAAAGAAAGCGGTTCCTCCTCATGACCGGGAAGCAACTGAACCAATCCGTTATCCGTCAACAACCATTCGTTTTGATCCCCATCCTCAAACACATCATATACAAGCGTCCCCATGATAAGTCCGCTCGTCATCGAATACCAAGTGGACGAAAAGGCCAAAGTACCCACATCGGTACGTACACGAATGGCACCTTCATGTTTAGCCAACAACCATACAGTTCCTCCTGGCAGGACCTTGATGGAAGCTATCTGTTGCGAACGTCCCTCGTCATTGTTGTGAGGCACACGCTCAAATAATTCCGTTCGAGGATTAAAACGAAACACACGGTCATCGTAAGCCTGCAACCACAAGCATCCGTACGAATCATTATACATATAATCTACCCGGTTGTTCACCAACTCCACATGGTTGTCTGGCCTGGCCTTATATACTTTAAACGTATAACCATCAAACTTATTCAAACCATCCCACGTGGTAAACCACATGTTGCCCCGATGGTCTTGCAGGATGTCCATCACTGTATTTTGCGACAAACCATCTTCAGTAGAATAATGAGTAAACGAAGCGAACATCTGTGCCCGCACCGGAAGCAGGCCTGCAATTATACATAGCAAGATCAGACACTTTTTCATGTTCATACGCCCCCTCTTTATCGTTTGACATTCAGAAGCACATTACCGTTCTTCACCGGATTCCACCCATCGTCACCCGCCAATACAGCTTCCAGTTCATAATCTTTAAGATTGGGAAGTTGATGAGAAAAAGTCGCACGAGCATCAGGGTTAGCTCCTTCACCAAAGCTCTGGTATTCGGCAAAAAAAGCAGTTTTTTCATTTTCCTTTTTACCCCAGTTATGCCATCCGACAGGAAGAATGTGTCTTCCCATGTTGCAACGAATAAACACAGCTTGTCCATACGGACGCCACGGACGAGACAAATATACATTTCGCACTCCATCAGCTGCGGTCAACTTACAATCGTAAAAAACATAGCCATACTTTTGTCCGTTATCGGTGGAAGGAGCCGTCACATACCCATCGCCTACACTATGAATGTGACAACGATTGAATACAGCCATTGACCAACCAAAAATAAAGTCAACCGTACCTTCGATATAGCAATCTTCATAATATTGGCGACACCCTTTGCCATAAGTGTAGAGTGTGTCTTGAAAACCCAAGAAACGACATTCTTTAAAATATGCTCTATCGGCACTGACAAAGCATGCCACAGCCTGCCCTACAGGGCCTGCCGTATTGGCAAACGTAATGCTTTCTGCATAAAAATCGGGAGCATAGATGTAACATGACGCTGAGCCGGATGTGCTCATCTGTTCCCCCAAGAGATTAGGGCGACTGGCATAACCGTCATATTCCAAGACAGCCCCTTCCTCACCTATCAACGCGATATTGATTTTACAGGCGGGAACAATCAATTTCTCTTTATACACGCCTTTACGCACTAATATCGTTGTACGGACATTCTTACGAAAATCGGGCACAGCGTTAATCGCCTCCTGAACCGTAAAGAAATCACCGCTCCCGTCCTTGGCCACCACAAAGTCATAATGACGCACATAAGGTGCCAAAGCTGGCACTGCCTCCGCTATGGCATCCACGGCCAACCCGGCCACGACACGCGCGCCATATATATTAAGATGTGTATTGTCCTTACGTCCCTTCGGCATGGCAGGCACCTTATTCGGCTCTACCCACATGAAAAGCTTCTTCGACGCTTCAGGTCCCAGACTTTCCACCAGCTCGCGTGTCAGCTTATTCATATCAACGAAAGGCACGTCCAATTCCCGAGCCACCGCAAGGGGAGACTTGAGATAATCTCCGTGAGTATCGATCAAACGTTCTGACTTTACCTGTACAGACGAGTCACCGGACAAGGCATCCGCACGAACATCATCCTGAATCACAGCCGCATCTACCGCCGCATCAATCTTTGCCAAATCTGCCACCGGAGCATAATTACGGCGCACAATGGAATTAAACAAGACGGGAATACCTCCCTTGGCACGAGTTTCGTTTACAAAACGCCGCAAGTTGGCATCAAAAGTTGTCCCAGGATCGGTATGACGTTTTGCGTCAGGCTTTTCATCATTATGGCCGAACTGGATGAACACATAGTCTCCTTTCTTTATCTGCGAAAGCACCTTGTCCCACCGGCCTTCATCAATAAAGCTCTTGGAGCTACGCCCATTTACCGCATGATTTTCTACCCGGATGCCATCCGTAAAGAATCCGGGCAGCATCTGTCCCCATCCACGTTCTGGATTTCCACCCGTCAGATTCTTGTCGGCCATGGTGGAATCACCAATCATAAAGATGGTTATCATCGGTCTATCTGCCGTGAAAGCTGTGAGCAATAAAAAAAGTCCTATGCAAAAGATCAATCGGTTTTTCATGGATATTTTTTCTAATTAAGTTTGGACAAATATACGAAAATATTTGGAAAAACAAGCACACAAACTATCTGAACGCCCGTTTTTACACTATTCATCACGAATTTATTAATCATCCGAAGGCACCCACTCCTTACACATTTTATATATATATTCCGGACGGGACAATCTTTCGGCTTGGCCTTGACTTAGCGAAACACTCCATGCCACTCTGCCATGCATTGACGCCCCTGCACCGGTGTTGCCATACTCGCCATAACGGGCGGTCTTCTCGTTAGCAGGATTACGCCAGTTATCCCATCCGGCCGGACAAATGTGGCTCCCCATCTCACAACGAATAAATACTGTCGATGCATACGGACGCCAGGGACGTCCCAAATAGACTTTGTCTACTCCGGGAGCCGCACAAAGTTTGCAATCTACAAAGACATACCCCACTTCCACATCTTGTGGAGTGGAAGCGGCCGTGATATAGGAATTACGTTTACTATATAACGTACAACGTTCGAACAAAGCGGTAGAAGGACCAAAGATAAAATCTGTCGTTCCCTCGATATAGCAATCCTTAAAATACAAGCATGTACCTGCCGCACCCGTATAGACGGTATCCTGATTGCCCAAGAAACGGCAACGGACAAATGTCAGGCGATCGCCCTCCGTATGCAAAGCTACGGCCTGCGCCAACGGCTCCGCATTGTTTTCAATGGTCAGATTGCGAAAGGTAATATCGTTTCCTTCCACCTTTAATGTATAAGTCCGGAACGTCCCCATATTATTTATACGGGCGTGATCATCGTAAGTTATAATCGTCTGCTCTGCGTCCTCACCCACAATCTCTACGTTTTGAAGCCAGGAGGGTATAACAAGCTTCTCTTTATAAATTCCCTTCCTGACATGCACCGTCACTTTATAATCCATAAACGCACGGATAGCCTCCATGGCTTCGGTCAATGTGCGATAATCGCCCGTCCCGTCACGAGCCACGACAATGTCTCTTTTCCATTGCGTCTGTGCCGATACGCTTGTCAGGGAGGATGCCGCCATTATCAATGCCACAAAGAATTTACAAATGAATGAGACTTTCATCATACAAACAAAAAAAGGATTACACTTCACATCTTTATTGGAAACAAAGGTAGTTCTTTCTCCGAAAAATCAAGTGTATTTTTCAACTGACTTCTTAGATATTTTGATTTTCCGTGTACGAAAACGAACAATTTTGTGCAAACAAACCGTTATAATAGTACAAAAAACTCATTTTTTCTAAGAATTATGGCATTCCTATTTGATTAATGAAGAAAAGATTTTAAATTTGACGCCGTTATTCGTAAATATACCATTGTAAAAACATTAATTTCAACATATCAAATTCAAAAAAGAATGGAACAAGTATTCGGTTATATCATTAGCCTGGGCGCATCGGTAATGATGCCTATTATCTTTACAATTATCGGTTTATGCATTGGAATGAAATTCGGAAAGGCCTTGAAATCGGGTCTTTGCGTAGGAGTCGGCTTCGTAGGCTTGGGCGTTGTCACCGCCCTACTGACTACCAACTTCGATAGTCCATTGAAAGCCATTTCCGACCTCTATCACCTGCAACTGAACGTATTCGACATGGGCTGGCCGGCCGCTGCCGCCGTAGCATATAATACAGCCGTAGGCGCATTGATTATTCCGATTTGCCTGGGTATAAACCTGTTAATGCTTATCACCAAGACTACACGGACGGTAAATATCGACTTGTGGAATTACTGGCATTTCGCTTTTATCGGTGCCGTAGCTTATTTCGTTATGGATGAAAGCCTAGCATGGGGTTATTTTGCCGCCATTGTCTGCTATATCGTAACGTTGGTGTGCGCCGACCTTACGGCAGACAAATTTCAAAAGTATTACGATCTGCCCGGCATTTCCATTCCTCAGCCTTTCTGTCAAAGTATGATGCCGTTCGCCATCCTTATCAACAAAGCCTTGGACAAGATACCGGGTTTCTCCAAACTCGATATCGACGCCGATGGATTGAAAAAGAAATTTGGTGTGATAGGCGAGCCCTTAGTTTTGGGTGTTATCGTAGGTATGCTTATCGGATGGGCTGCCCAACTGGATATTAAGAAGATTCTCTTCCTTGGTATCACCATGGGTGCAGTAATGGAGCTTATCCCCCGTATCACTTCCCTCTTTATTGAAGGATTAAAACCCATCTCTGAAAAGACTTCCGAATTGGTAAAGAACAAATTCAATGGCAAGAAGGTACATATCGGTATGAGTCCGGCTTTGGTCATCGGTCATCCTGCCACATTGGTAGCGTCCGTTATCCTGATTCCGGTCATTTTGGCACTGGCCGTATTCCTGCCCGGAAACCAATTCCTCCCGTTGGCTTCACTGGCCGGCATGTTCTATCTCTTCCCGATGGTATTGCCCTACACGAAAGGTAATGTTGTGAAGACACTGCTCATCGGACTGGTTGTACTGATTATCGGTCTGTACTTCGTAACCGACATGGCTCCGGACTTTACGCTGGCTGCCAACAATGTATATGCAGCCACACACGATGCTGCTGCGAAAATTCCTGAAGGGTTCTCAGGCGGCGCACTCGACTTCGCGTCTTCTTCCTTCGGATGGCTCATTTACAGAGGAGTCAAGTTATCGTATGTAGGAGGTGCGGTGCTTGCTTTGATAGCCATCGGCCTGATGCTCCTCAACCGCCGCCTCATCATCCGCAGCGAAAGAGAAGCCAAGAAGGCAGCTAAATAAAACATATCAATAAGAAAGTAGATTTTGTTTAATATTTTATTCTCAAAACAATGAAAAGATTAGCAATTGCAATGATGATGGGTCTAGCAGCCGTTACGGCCAGTGCCCAAATGAACTACAAAGTACAGACAGCCTGCCATCCGCAGGACGTGAAACACTATGACACCGAACGCTTACGCAGTGCTTTCATGATGGATAAAGTCATGGTTCCGGATGAAATCAATATCACTTATACACTTTATGACCGCTTAATTTATGGTGGTGTAATGCCAGTAAATAAAGTCCTGAAATTGGAGAAATTCCATGAGCTGGGTCCGGAAATAACTTATTTCCTGGAACGTCGTGAACTGGGTGTCATCAACATTGGCGGAGATGGCGTAGTAACCGTAGACGGTAAGGAATATGAAATGAAATACAAAGAAGCCCTCTACGTAGGTTGCGGCAACAAAGAAGTTACTTTCAAGAGTAACGACCCGGCAAAACCCGCAAAATTCTACATCAATTCGGCTCCCGCTTATAAGCATTTCGTGACCCAGTTGATTACGACAGACGCTAAATTGCAGAAAGCCAATCCGAAGAAGTACGCCTTGGCCATTTCTGATCACTATGGCAAAATGGAAGAGAGCAACGATCGTGTAGTGAACCAACTCATTGTAAAGGATATCCTGGAAAGAGTAGAAGGAGGAGGTACGAACCAACTGCAGATGGGTCTTACTGAATTAGCTCCAGGTTCTGTTTGGAATACAATGCCTGCTCATACTCACACCCGTCGTATGGAGGCTTACTTCTACTTCAATGTAACCGGTGGAAATGCTATCTGCCACTTAATGGGAGAACCGCAAGAAGAGCGTTTGGTATGGTTGCATAACGAACAAGCCATCACTTCACCCGAATGGAGCATCCATGCTGCTGCAGGGACCAGCAATTATAGCTTCATCTGGGGCATGGCTGGCGAAAACCTGAAGTACAGCGACAAAGATGAAATCAAATATTTGGATATGAAATAAAAGTATCTTTTAAGGAAATGGGTATAGATTGTTCTATCTATGCCCATTTTCTCATTTTATACATGATTTCAATCAAATATTCCACAAGAGAAGAAACCTAAAAAAGCTACTTTTGCAGAAAACAATCACATTAATATCATGAATCAAACTATTCAAAAGGCCATGGGCAAGATGACCAATTACCGTTGGACGATTTGTGCCATGCTATTTTTTGCTACTACAGTCAATTACCTCGACCGACAGGTATTGTCACTGACATGGAAAGATTTCATCGCTCCCGAATTTCATTGGACTGACTCCAATTACGGTGACATCACTGCCATTTTCTCCCTTGTATATGCCATAGCCAACCTATTTGCCGGACGCTTTGTCGACTGGATGGGTACAAAGAAAGGCTATCTTTGGGCTATCGGAATCTGGTCGCTAGGCGCTTGTCTACATGCGATTTGCGGTTGGGCTACAGAACATGTAGTAGGCATTCACGATGCAGCCGAAATGATTTCGGCAACCGGAGCCGTAGCTTCCACCATCGCCATCACCAGCGTATACTTCTTTATTGCGGCCCGTATCGTATTGGCTATTGGTGAGGCAGGTAACTTCCCCGCTGCCATCAAGGTTACAGCTGAATATTTTCCTAAGAAAGACCGTGCTTTCGCAACCTCCATCTTCAACGCGGGAGCGACAGTAGGTGCATTGGCTGCTCCAGTCAGTATTCCTCCTTTGGCACGCTATTTTCAAAGCATCGGCATAGGCAACGGTTGGGAAATGGCTTTTGTCGTAATCGGTGCCTTAGGCTTCATTTGGATGGGTTTATGGATGTTCATGTATAAAAAACCACACCAGAATCCACACGTCAACGCTGCAGAATTGGCTTACATTGAGCAAGACAAAGACAATGAAACGACTGAAAAGAAGCCCATTGAGAAAGAGGAAAAAAAGCTTTCGTTCTGGCAATGCCTGAAGTATCGTCAGGCATGGGCCTTTGCTGTAGGCAAATTCATGACGGACGGTGTATGGTGGTTCTTCCTCTTTTGGACTCCGGCCTACATCTCTGATGTGTACGGTTATTCGTCAGACAGCACGACCGCTCAATTATTGATTTTCGTGCTCTACGCTATCACAATGTTATCCATTTACGGTGGTAAATTACCCACCATCATCATCAACAAGACGGGTCTGAACCCTTACGCAGCTCGTATGCGTGCCATGTTCATCTTTGCTTTATTCCCCTTGTTGACTTTGTTTGCTCAACCGCTTGGATCCTACTCCTATTGGTTTCCTGTAATCATTATCGGTATAGCTGGAGCTGCTCACCAATCCTGGTCAGCCAACATCTATTCTGTAGTAGGTGACATGTTTCCCAATAGTGCAGTAGCCACTATCACAGGTTTTGGAGGTATGGCTGGTGGTATCAGTTCATTCCTCATCAATAAAAGTTCAGGGCATCTGTTCGACTATGCTGCTGCCACCAATATGCAGTTCATGGGTTTCGAAGGTAAACCAGCCGGCTACTTTATTATCTTCTGTATCTGTGCTGTAGCTTACTTATTAGGCTGGTGTATTATGAAAGCATTGGTACCGAAATATAAACCTATTGTGATAGACTGATCGTTCGTTCGATTATTTTTATCCCAACAAAATCAAGCGAAGGCAACAGAGGAATATCTCTAGTCTTCGCTTGTTTTATATTCTGTATAACTTCACCGTATCTTCAATAAAGAGGCCCAAATAAGTAAGCCTGCAACAATGCCGCATAAATAGGATTTTGCCTTAACAGTTCCGGCACGCCAACAATGAACATCTGTTTACGGGCACGGGTCAAAGCGACATTCAGTTTACGGTCTACGACAACACCTCCGTCCGTAGTAAGATTGGCCAAAAACTTCATCTGATAAGCACGGTTTACACAAAAGGAGTAGATAATGACATCACGCTCACTCCCTTGGAAGCGTTCAACCGTATCTACCAATATAGCATTCAACTCCGGAATGCCTAAAGAGAGTATCTCTTGCCGGATAAGAGCTATTTGGCTACGGTAAGGGGTAATAACGCCCAAGGTATGAACCACATCAAATCCTTCCAAAGCCGTATATTGCCGATAAACGGCTTCGGCCAGACGAGCTACGAGGCACGCCTCACTACGGTTTATCTTAACAGAATCGGCGGCACGCCCTGCTTCGGAAGCCAGGAAAGCGACACGCCGCCTCAACACATCGGCCAACGGATGACCTTCCATACAAGCCGCCAACCGCAATGTACCTTGCTGATGGGGCAATCCCAACGTTTGCAACAAACCGTGGTAGAATGCCAAGTTGGGGAACTGCGCCACCTCTTCGTTCATGCGACCTTGCCGGCACAACATATCGTATGCCGGACATGTTCTAAAATCATTCGCACCTGAGGAAAGGTGCCGATACAAACGTTCGAACAAAGAATCCTTCAAATTGTACAGATCTATCTGCCTCAAAGCCTCATCGTGTACCTCGGAATAGACCACTGACTGCTGCACCACGGCAGGCAGTTGCTTGTGGTCGCCAATCAGAATAAACTTGCCGATGGCATCTGCTCCGTCAGACATACGGGAACAAAACAATCCCAATAACTGAGGCTCCAATATTTGAGTGGCTTCATCCACCAATGCCACGTCAAATCGCTTCAACCGGAACAAATCTGTTTTGGAAGAAAGCGTGGCTACCGTCCCCACAAAGATACGGCAACGGGCTATGCGCTCCTGCACCGCACTACGGTTGGGACAATCCGCCAAGACATTCTCTATCAGATACGGACGATAAGCCTCGTCACAGGACAATTCACTGCCTATACGAATAAAATCCACCTGAGGAGTAATAGACACCAACATCTTGCTGATTTCATCCACCGCCCGATTGGTATAAGAAAGTAACAATATTTGTTTGCCCTCGGCATGAAAAGCCTCTACCATCCCCCGTAACGCACGCGATGTTTTTCCCGTCCCCGGAGGTCCTATCAATAAAAAGAAATCTTGCGCCGCCCTGGCTTTCAACGTAATACGGGCAAAATCATCGGTAGCGGAAGCTATCGCCTCATTAAAGGACGTATTGAACTCCGGTTCTCTACAGCCCAACAACAGGTCGCGCCGACGTTGCGAAGCGGACAAGAATGCCGCTAAACCTGCATACATGCTACGAAAAGAGGTGTCCATATAATCGTGCTCGATAGCATAGCGGCTCTCCATCGGTAACACACTTCCGTTCCTTTGGGTGGAACGCAAACGAAGTCTCACATCCTGCGACGAGATTTTTTCGATATTAGCTTTGAATACCAACTTGTTTGTCACATTATCCGTCTCAACGTTGCGCTCGTACAACACAACCGCATCACCTGTGCGGAAATTAGGCAACACCGTCTCCGTAACCGGACACGCCAGTATCAGATAGGGTTTGTGCTCATCTGCCGCATGGTTGTCCGTAATCGTCAGGTCGTACAAAATCTCACCCGCCTCACATTTTTCAGCAAGGGTTGTCGTCCATAACGAGCAAGAGCCGGTGCGGCATAAATCATCCACATCACCCGATTTAGAAGTATATAATTCTTTGGTGATAAAATTATATAAAGTATAGAAATAACTTTGCTCAAGAGAGGATAACGACGCCAACCCATCTGTTAATTTTTGAATGGAAGGGCACAAGTAACGGTTCCACAAGACATTGTTCAAGCCCCTTTCATTCAACACGGAAGGCGACAAGGCGGCCAATCGCTGTGCCGTGTAGGCAGAATCATTGTGCAACTGGATACTGTACTCCGCCTCCACAATACGGTTGCGCACATCCATCACGCGCCGTACCATCGCCCATGAAGGCCGTGCCGGATAGAGCAACGGATAGCGGGTATATAGCAAATAAGCCTTCACTTTATGGTGATCCATCCCCATGGCATACTCCAGCACCGCCTGGTAGAGCAGCATTTGTACCCGATTGTTTTCTTTCGGCTCAACCTTACCCCGCATACTATACTCGTCCGCCTTACCCGACTTCATTTCAATAAACGCGCCCATGTCCCGCTGCATATAGTCCAAACGTCCCTGCAGCCCCAACGCCTCGCAAATGTACGAAGGTTCCAACACCGCATCCGTCTTATCCAAATCATAGCCCGATGCGTGGAAGGTTTCAGTAACAACCTGACGGATATTCGTGAAATGCTTCTTACAATCTTCAAAAAACTGCCTTTCCGACTCTTTCTTTCTCAGATCCGTACAGGCCGCCAACTCCAACGGATACATGCGGAAAGCTTTTTTCATGCACGCTACGTAGTCCGCCTCCCCCTCCGCATGAATCCATTCGTCCAAAAAAAGATTAGCAATGTTACCCAACAACAAAGCCTGTGTATTTTCCGGCTGACGCAGACGCGACAAAATATAATTGGCGGGATGATGTCCGAACTCTCGGAAACATTCTGCCAACGTACTGATGTCTATCAGATAGTCCGGCTCCAAAATGATAAAGAAAGGAGTCAGGATGCCTTGCTCGTCAACCGATACGTCCAGCAGATTGACTTGGGCATGACGCCACAACAAGCGACAGGTTTCTGCAAATTCCTCATTGACCTCGGGTACGTTGTAGCGTACTTTTAGCAACGAATCCGACAAGGTGTCAACGGGCTGCACATAGAGATAGGTTTCATCGGCATACTGAAAACATACCCGCATCCGCTTGATGCGCTGAACAGTAGGCGGAGTCACCACATACGTGGCATCGGCACTGGGCAACAAGGCATACAAGTCTTTCGGTATGTCCTCCCCACTCAGCTTACGGACAAAGAATGCCAAGGTCTTTGCATCGCGAAGCAAGGCACTCCGCGAAACATTGTCTTCACCATTCAATACTTTATTGGAGGTCAGGCGCAAGGTATGCAGCCTGTTTTGTTCCACAATAGAAAGACCGACCTTTGCCGCCACGAAACTAATGCGTGCGGAAAGGTCGGTCATCTGCAAATGTCCGTCCTCCATCTGAGTACGGCACAAACGCTCCAGCAACTCACGCAACTGGCGATAAGCTACCCGCAAGGGTACACCTTCCTTGCAAAGTTCCAGCAAAATATCAAAATATTCCTTTACTTCCGTTTTCATGCGAGCAAAGGTACAAAAAAGCACTTATTTTTTCTTGCTTCCGGGCTTCTTGTTTGCTTCCAGCAGTGCTTCCTCTTTCTCGTATGCCGGTACATGGTGCTTATCTTTGGGTTTCTTCGGTTTTTTATTTCCGGCTGCTCCCATCGTAGAACCTCCTCTATTTTAAAAGTGAAACATATTTTATTTTGTCACACGGAAGGATACAAAGTATGTACCAAGTAAAGTGCATGTCAGTTAAACTTGTTAAATAGTAACATGTTGTTTGATTTTGCCCATCTACCTATTGAGTAGATTAAGTTCAGTTCGTCCCGCAAATCATCAAGGAAAACGGATCGGTGACTTGATGATGTCTTATATGTCATGACTGATAAATTCAAACGCACCGATTTAAAAAGCAAAAAATCTATATGAAAAACAAACAATTTTATAGGTATCACCTTTTAGGTTACTAACCTAAGGGGGCTATGTTTCTAACATAGAGGGTGAATGTTAGAAACATTCACCTCTTAGGTTTCCAACATTCCAATCCTAATCAGCCTCCACATCTTTATTCTTTATCATCAAGATGCTCAATTCGTAGAGCAGATAAAGAGGAATGGCTACTACCGATAACGTAAAAGGGTCTCCCGTAGGGGTGATGACTGCGGCCAGAATAACAATGACGACAATGGCGTGCCGCCGGTACTTCCGCAGGAACGCTTTGTTTACCAAACCCAACAAAGATAACAACCAAGCGACTAAAGGTAACTCGAATGCCGCTCCCATGCAAAGGTTCAGCATCATGAAATTGTCGATGTAGGAATTAAGGGAGATTTGATTTTCTATCAGCTCACTCAGTTGATAGGTAGAGAGAAAACGCAAAGTCAATGGATAAACCATAAAGTACCCCAAAAGCACACCGACAAAAAACATCACTGCCCCTATCGCCATGGCCTTGCGCACACCACGAATCTCGTTGGGATAGAGCGCCGGACTGATGAAACGCCACACTTCATAGAATAAATAAGGAGCGGCTGTTACCACGGACATCCAAAAGGCGGTAGACATGTGTATCAGGAAAGGAGCGGCGAGATTGATGTTGACCAACTTGACATGGAACTCCTGCGTGAAAAACTCGTCATGCAAATCGAACTTTTCACCAATGGAGCGCAAGAGGTCGTAAAAGATAAAATCGTTATTGCATGGCGCCAATATCACCCTGTCGAAAAGCCAAGGCATCGCCACGAAATAGCCCACCGCCAGAACAAACCACACCACCAATATCCGAATAAGGACTTTGCGCAGTTCGTCCAGATGATCCCAGAATGTCAACTCTTTATCCGCAGACATAGTTCGTCACTTCTTCACCTTGTCTGTGTCATCCAGGTCTTCCTTCGCCTTGTTTATCTCTTCTTTCGCTTCGTTCACGCCCTCCTTGAAACTTTTCACGCCTTTACCCAATCCTTTCATAAGTTCGGGAATCTTACGGCCGCCGAACAGCAACAAAATGACGAAAACAATGATAATCCACTCGGATCCAGCAGGCAGAAAACTCAATAACAATAAATCGGCCATAATTATATCAATAATAAAATTCAGTTGTAAAACTTCTGCAAAGATAGTTTTTTGAAACAAAGTTTCCCTATCTTGCCTCCTGATTTCTCACTCAATCCTGAAAATAAACTCGCTTAACCCGTGCGGACACACTGGTCAACACTTCATAAGGAATGGTTTCCAACACATCGGACAAGACCGTGACAGGCAGGTGATCGCCAAAGATTTCCACCGAATCACCTTCCTTACAATCAATGTCCGTCACGTCTATCATGCACACGTCCATGCAAATGTTACCTACGTAAGGTGCACGTTGCCCGTTCACCAGACAATAAGCGTGGCCATTTCCCAAGCGTCGGTTCAATCCGTCGGCATAACCAATGGGCAGGGCGGCGATGCGCGAAGGACGTGTCAGACGTCCCTTCCGGCTATAGCCTACGGTGTCTTCCTGAGGCACATCGTGTATCTGCAGAATGGTAGTTTTCAAAGTGCTGACGTTGTGAATAATAGAGCTGTCTATAGGGCTGACGCCATACAGGCCGATACCTAAGCGAACCATATCGAACTGCGCACCAGGGAAACGCTCGATGCCTGCCGAATTGCATATGTGGCGCAATATCTTGTGCGGGAAACCTGCCTGCAACACCTGGGCGGCGGTTTCGAAAGTCTCTATCTGATGACGGGTAAAAGCATCGAAGCGAGCCTCATCGCTGCCCGCCAAGTGAGAAAAGACCGAACGCACAATGACCGCATTCTGCCCCTGCAACCTCCGTACCAGTTCGGGCATATCTTCGGGCGCAAAGCCCAGACGGTGCATGCCTGTGTCGAGTTTGATATGGATGGGGAAGTGGGTCACACCGCTCTTCTCCGCCTCCTTAATCAATGCCTCCAACAAATGGAAGCTATAGACTTCCGGCTCCAATTTATAATCAAACAATGTTTTGAAAGCGGTCATCTCCGGATTCATGATGAGAATATCCGCCGTGATGCCTGCCTTGCGCAAATCCGCTCCTTCATCGGCCACAGCTACAGCCAAATAATCCACGTGATGTTCCTGCAAAGTCTTGGCCACTTCGTAAGAACCGGCTCCATAAGCCGATGCCTTCACCATGCACACTATCTTAGTCTCCGGCTTTAGCTTGCTGCGGTAGTAATTCAAATTGGCCACCATTGCGCTTAGGTTTACTTCCAGAATGGTTTCGTGCACTTTCTTTTCCAACGCTTCGGTCAGGTTATCGAAACCGAATTTGCGCGCGCCTTTTATCAAAACCAATTCTTTGGACAAGGCAAGCTCTCCACGAGAGATTGACTTCAGTAAAGTTTGGGTGTCCGGAAAGAAAGCTTTCTCCATGCCGAAGCTCTCCGCGCAGGATGAGATGTTGGGGCCTACTCCAATAATCCGTTGCACACCCCGGCTATCCGCCAATTGTGCCACACGCCGATAAAGCGTAGTAGCATTCTGCCCTGTCTCTAGGATGTCCGAGAGGATAAGCGTACGCTTCAATCCCGTGGCTAACGAACGACGATATTGGAAATCGAGTGCAATATCCAGCGAACCGAGGTCACTGTTGTAACTATCGTTAATCAACAGGCATCCGTTTTTCCCTTCTTTCACCTCCAGGCGCATGGCCACCGGCTCCAGCTGAGACATCCGTTCGGTTATCTTCTGAGGAGGCAACATCAAGTAGACGCATACCGCCAGACAATGAAGTGAGTTTTCAATGGAAGCATCGTCTATGAAAGGCAAAGTGTAATGATTTTCCATGTCCAGATAGCGATAGCTTATCTCCGTACAATTGTCTTTCTTCTCCACCTTTGTAATGTAAAGCGGGCGTTCGGGGTCTTTGCGGCTCCAAGCTATTTCCCGACAAGAGAACAAAGACTTCGACACACAATTGCAGATAAACTCATCATCTCCATTATAAATAAGGACATCGCAATTCTTGAAGAAAGTGAGTTTCTCCATACACTTCTCCTGTAGAGAAAAGAAATTTTCCTGGTGAGCACCGCCAATGTTGGTCAGGACACCGATGGACGGTTTGACAATAGCTTCCAAAGTACGCATCTCGCCCGGCTCGGAGATGCCCGCTTCGAAGATGGCCAGGTCGTTGTCCTCGCTCATCTGCCACACGGACAAGGGCACACCTATCTGGGAATTATAACTGCGAGGCGAACGCACAATGCGATGGTCATCACCCAACAATTGGTGCAGCCATTCCTTCACGATGGTCTTGCCGTTACTTCCCGTTATACCCACCACCGGGATACTAAAGTTGGCACGATGCAACTCCGCCAATTTCTGCAAAGCCTTCAATGGACTTGCCACCACCAGAAAGTTTAATGAAGAATCTGCAGGCATTCCCTCACCAGAAGATAATTCTTCATTATTAATTCTACATTCTACATTATTCTTATAGTCTTCCTCGCTCACCACAAAATTGCGCACTCCCCGTTCTATCAGTTCGGGTATGTAGTTAGCACCCGTATTGCGCTTGGTAGACAGAGCGAAAAACAAGGTTTCTTCCGGAAAACTCAGTGAACGGCTATCAGTCAAAAGCCAATTTATCGTAGCTAAAGCCTCACCCATTCGGTGGGCTCCTATCATTTCTGCTATTTGCTCAATCGAATATGACATATTTCTATTTCTTTTTCGAGGTCTAAGTACGGGTATTTTTCGTTAAGTCGGTCTATTTTTAACACAATTTGTTCTAAAAAAGACTTATAAGTCTCCGAGTCCGGTCGGAGAGGCTTGTGCTCGAGTGCCTTACGGATTTTCTCACATTCATCCATCACACGCACTGATTCCTCGGACAGACAAGAAGCACAGAAGCGCTCCCACACGTAATCCACCGCCACCTCTGAGGGATGCACCATGTCCGAAGCGTAAAAACGATAATCGCGCAATTCGTCCAACAGAATTTCGTAGGCAGGGAAATAAAAGACTGATTGAGGAAAACGGACTTTCAAAGCATCGATGGCCAACAGCAACGTTGCCTTACTCAGTTGGTTATCGTGCAACCCGTCCCGGATGTGGCGAATGGGGCTGACAGTAAACAAGATTTTCAACTTTGGGCAAACGCCACGCAAGGCACCAATCAAATCCGTATAATCTTCCACAATCTCGTCCACTGACAAACGACGGCGGTTGAAACAGCGTTCGGGTAACTTGTGGCAATTCCCTACAATGCGTCCCGTCAACCGATCCTCATATACCCAAGCCGAACCCCACGTCAGCATCAGGCAATCCAATTCCGGCAACCAGGCACACATCTTGCCCAGTTGTCCGTTAATGTGCTCCAACGTTTCTTCCGGTGTAGACGCAGAGAAATCTCCGTGGTGCATCGGACTGTGCCACAAGCCTTCATGCTCGTACAAATCCGCTTCCGCATAAACTTTCCCGTCCAATGCCTCTCGAATGGCCGCTGAAATGGACAACGGATTGTAAAGCACGCCATAAGGATTAAGCAAACAAGGGAATTTGGCATTCGCCAGCCGCACGCCCATATTCGTGGCAAAACACGAGCCCATCAGCATCAAGTGGTCTTTATGCGTCAAGCGCAGTAAAGCCGCAGGAATGTCTACCGAAGTAAAGAAGTTCATTTATTCTATCAAATTATATCAATCAAGGGACAAAAATAGCGAAAAGGAGTCATTACATGAAACGGGAAAGACGAAAAACTTTGCTCGGCGGCAAGGTCTTCTCAATGAGAATTCAACCACACGGCATGGATAGGGGGCACTCGCAAAGCTCTATATGCCGATACATACAGACATAAAAAAAGGAGTACCGCTGTACTCCAACCTTTGTTAACCTTAAAATCTAATACTATGAAAAACACAATGCAAAGGTACAAACTCTTTGAATACCTGCAAATAAAACGAATAAAAAAGCCCGTATTATAACACTATTTAGAAGTTATATACAAAGAGCAACAAAAAAGCTATTTCATTCGACACCTATAATGCCGTACTGTAAGACATTAAGTCTCATCATTTTTCCAACGTTTTGTTCAGCATCTCACTTTTTTTATTACCTTTGCCTAAAAATCAACCTAAGAACGCATGAAGAAAAGCATATATCTTTTATCTTCCGCACTTTGTATCAGTCTGTATACTCAGGCACAAACGGAAGTGACCGTAGGCGTAATGCAAGGCAAAGACTACGGGGTGACATACATGCTGCCGCAAACTAAGATAGAAATCGTGGTACACGCTACACGGCACACCTATATTCCTGGAGAGTTTTGCCGCTATGCGGAACGTTACCTGCGATTGTCGGATGTGTCGGACGAAGCAAAGGTGTATTGGACACTCGACAAAGTGGAAACACGTGCCATCGGCGTACCAGATAAGGACAATGTCTATTTCGTGAAACTAAAGGATAAAACCGTAGCTCCTCTTATGGAGTTGACGGAAGATGGTATTGTACGCTCCATCAACATGCCCTTCAGCGGAAATAAGAGTCTCAAGCCACAGCCGGAAGAAAATTCTCACCTGCCAGTGCATGATATAGACCCGCGTAGTTTTATGACCGAAGAAATGCTAATGGCTAGTTCACGTGCCAAAATGGCGGAGTTGACGGCCAAAGAAATCTTCAATATACGCGAAAGCAAGAATGCGCTTATACGAGGCGAAGCGGATAATATGCCTACCGATGGCGAACAGTTGAAATTGATGCTAGATAATTTGAAAGTACAAGAAGAAGCCATGACCTCCTTGTTTATTGGAAAAGAAAAGAAAGAAAGCACTACATTTACCATCCGACTGACTCCTAAGGAAGTAAACGAAGAAATTGCATTCCGCTTTTCAAAGAAGTTGGGGCCAGTGGACAAAGATGACTTGAGCGGAACTCCTATCTACGTCAGCATTAACAATTTAGAGACTCCGACCCTCACGCCAATGAAGGAAGGTAAAAACAAAGAGCTAGAAGGAGTAGTATACAACGTACCGGGAAGAGCGCACGTAATGGTAACGTATGGGAAGCAAGTCCTATTTGATGGAGAAATGCCTATCACTCAATTCGGCACACAAGAATATTTAGCACCCGTATTATTCAATAAAAAAAGCACTACTAAGGTTCTGTTCGATACTACAACGGGGGGGTTGATAAAAATAGACCGGGAAGAGAACTAGCTTTTTGTGGAAGGAATCAATAAACGAATAAACCCGTCTCGATGTAACTGCAGCAAATAAGCTGTTACACGAGACGGGTAATTTATTTCTCCATGGAAATGTAAATCCAACAACTCCACAATCTCCCGTACCGTACGCCGGCCGTCTATTAAATTCCAAACAGCCGTTCCATGCTCCTCCAACCGTACATGCAACAAGGGAGAAAGCGACTCAGGCAACAGACGATGCCATACCCGCATGTGCTTAAACCTAGGGAAGACGAGCACTACGCACCCGTCTTCCCATTCGGTAGTCACCTGGCCGCTACGAACTGGAACCACATCCAACAAATTGACTTTATTTCTTAATGTTAGCATTTTCCAATCCATAACCATATTTACGATCAGCCCGCCTCAACATCCACGCAACAAACATAGACAAACAAGCTATACCTGTAAAAATACACATAGGAAGGGTATAATCATACACATTCGAGCCATCCGCATTTTGTCCTACAATACAATAACTGTCAAGCACTTTACCTATCATGGTAGGAATACCCCACAAACCAATATTCTGAATAAAGAAAATCAAAGCATACGCCGTGCCAAGCTGACTTACAGGAAAGATCTTGGCAACAGAAGGCCACATGGCAGAAGGAACTAACGAAAAAGCGATACCTAAAACTATCATCAACACAATAGCCACCAACCAATAGTTAATAACAGGGATAGCATAAATAAAATGTACACCTATCAACATGGCCGAACCTAACAACATAATGGAAGCGGCCCGTCCACGTTTGTCTATGTAACCACCAAATATGGGTGTCAAAAACAAAGCTCCCAATGCCGGCAGACCAGCAAACGTGCCTGCAATGTTTTCATCAATACCATACTTTAAGATCATAAACTCTGAAGCGAACTTTTGGAAGGGGAACACACAAGAATAGAACAATACACAAAGCAAAGCAATAAGCCAGAAACCCGGATTCACAAGAATATTCTTCACATCTCTAAAAGAGAACTTTTCAGAATCGATCTCACCCATAGACTGAGCTGCCTCAGTCAACTGACGATCCAATTTCCGATCCATCAAAGCGAAGAGGAAAAAAGCTACCAGACCACCCACAAGCAATACCAAACCAACAAGCACTGGCGTAGTGATGTCAAATGCCCTTGCCAATGGAATAGCCAATGAATAACCAGCTTGTGAACCAATACGAGCCAAAGCTACTTGTACCCCCATAGCCGTAGCCATTTCTTTTCCCTTAAACCACTTGGCTATGATTTTTGTAACAGTTATACCTGCGACTTCAGCTCCCACGCCAAAAATAGAATAACCCACAAAAGCGACAAATACCCCCGTCTTATAACCAAAGAATGAACTCTGACCAAAAAGTTGTGCATCGGGGCCTGCTAAACCCGTCATAGCATAATATTCTAAGGTCGTACCGCCAACCATTAAAATAGTAGCCAATTTCCCTGTAAAGCGAATCCCAAAGCGATCAAGAATCAACCCGCCCCATATCAACATCAGGAAAAATACATTCAGAAAGCTATAACCGCCTGTATAAAAACCGAAATCAGAACTGGACCACGACAAATCGGCTTCCAGCATCGATTTCAACGGAGCTACCACATCATTCACATAATAAGCAGCCATCATCGTAAAGGCTACCACAAACAAAGCACCCCAACGAGTAGCTTTGGAATCGCTCAATTTTTGTTTATGTTGTTCAGTCATATTTTTTTCAATAAAAAAGGCCACCTCTTCTTGAAGATGTGAGGCAGCCTTATACTTTTAATTATCAAATAGGAATCATCCCTTCCAATCATTAATTAGCTGCAGAATCAGCGGCAGCGGGAACAGTTGTAGCAGGAACATCTGTCTGCGGTGCTGCTGTACCGATAGGCATATTATACGGATTGGTTGCCTCTTGCTGTTGAGCCTGCTCCATAATGACATCTTCAGCACCTGAAGTAGCCGAAGGAAGTGCATAAGCCGCTACAATACTAAACACCACCATCGCGGCAGCCAACGTCCACGTAGTCTTTTCCAAGAAATCAGTAGTTTTACGTACACCCATAATTTGGTTGGATGAAGAGAAACCAGAAGCCAATCCGCCTCCTTTAGAATTTTGAATCAACACAATGAAGCACATCAATACGGATGCAAGCAACATCAAGATAGTTAATAATAAATACATTTTTCGTTATTTTGATTTAGCGTTAATAATCAATTTCTCCAAAAATCTGATTTGGTCTGCAAAGTAAGCATTTTTTTTTGGATAATTCAAACTTAATTTTTTAATAATTTCAAGTGCCTTCTCATATCGGTGTTGTTTAATGTATATTTTGGCTAAAGTTTCCGTAAAACAGCTATCCTCAAAACCTTCTTCCCCGGTTATGTTCGTGGAAACGCCGTCCGTGTCTCTCGTTTTTTCTTCTTCCAGACTGTTATTCGTTTCATTCAAAGGAAATTCCTTATTCTGAACAAAAGAAGTTGCTCCATCTTCTCTCAAGGGCACAATGGATGCCTCGTTTGCCGTATGGTTTAAAAATCCGTCTATCAACTCTTGGCCGCGCAACTTTACTTCATTATTCGCCGTCTCCGTTTCTTCACTGTCTTGTAACAGATACGCCGTATAATCCATGGACAAATCCATTGGCACCGTTTGACTTTGTTGGTACTCTTGGGGCATGGACGCTAAAAAAGCATCTATTAAAAATAAAGTTCGGTCTACACCTGGCTCTTCAGCCATATCCTGCATCGGTATTGTAACCGAGTTATGTGGCTTTAGAATATAATGATCACCTTCTATTAAAGTGAAGAGCAAACGACGGTCAGCCACATAAAGCACAGCTTTACGTAATTCTGCTCCAAAACTAATATCATGCAACAAATATAAATTCTTCAGATAGAGTAAATGCAAAGACTGAAAATACGGATAGCGTGCCACCAACGTACGCAACTCGTACAAACTGTCTCTATCCAACAATTCAGGATGCTGAATCCACTGTTGTATTTGGGCTGAAGTCATATATGCATTACCAATTTGCTACAGTAGCATTAAAAATTTGCTCGGTGATGTCATCTATCATAACCGATATCAGTTGATCTTGTACATCAGTCAACAACTGCGTAGACTCATATGTTTGAAAAGCCGAGAATTGCTGTTCAAAATCTTCTTCATGGTTCGTGTTGTTGGTGTAACGTACATTCACCGTCAATGTAACCTTTACCTTTGAAGCGTAACCACTGGCGTCTACCGATTCGTTGTACTGATTATAACCGGTGATTTCACCGTCTATATCCAAATCACCGCCCGTATTTACAACCTGTAAACGGGTTTGCTGAATGAACATATCTTTCAACTCTTGATTAAATTGCACAGCCAAAGGCGCATACACATATTCCGCCCGATTAGGAAAATTGGCAATGGAAATGGTTTTTACCTTTGAATAATCAATGGAGCTGATAGGTGCCAATCCTAATGAGATGCGGCAGGAATACACTACAAAAGCCACACAAGCCAAAGCCGCCACTACTGATAACCTTCTAATCCAACCCATACGCTTTGATCTTTCTATATAAAGTACGTTCAGAGATATTCAAATCCTGTGCGGTATCTTTCCGCTTACCATGATGTTTCTCCAATGTTTTACGAATCATTTCTTTCTCTGCCTCTTCCAGCGACATGGTTTCTTCCACATATTCTTCCGTGTCCTGTATGTCATCCTCTACTGTAGGCGAATGGTGTACAGTGGAGGAAGGTTGTGCCGTCTGGTGAATGATAGTAGGCACATTCGGACCCACAGGAGATGTTGATATCAATTCTGAAGGAGAGGAATAATATGGTTGAGCAGAGAGGGAAGAAACGCGATTTCCCGTTCCTCGCTCAGCCATAATCTCATTCACCAATTTCTTCAGCTCTGTCACATCCCGGCGCATGTCGAAAAGCACCTGATAAAGTATCTCACGCTCACTCTCAAAACTTTTGGCATCCTTTCCGCCTGATAGAACCGGTAAACGCTGCACATTATTCTGAGGCAGATAAGTTTTCAGTATAACCGCATTGATTTCACGGTTGGTCTCAATGATAGAAATCTGCTCCGTAATGTTTTTCAACTGACGCACATTGCCCGGCCATGAGTAATTTAACAAAAGCTGACGAGCATCTTCAGTCAACTGAATAGCCGGCATGTGATATTTCTCGGCAAAGTCGGACGCGAACTTACGGAACAACAATACGACATCCTCCCCCCGTTCACGTAAAGGAGGGACCTGGATGGGAACCGTATTCAAGCGATAATAAAGATCCTCCCGAAAACGACCGTCAGCGATAGCCTGTGTAAGATTAACGTTCGTTGCCGCTACAATACGCACATCCGTCTTTTCAACCTTAGAGGAACCAACCATTATGAACTCACCACTCTCCAGCACACGGAGCAGACGAGCCTGAGTGGGTAACGGCAACTCTCCTACTTCATCCAAAAAGATGGTTCCACCATTCGCCTCACCGAAATAGCCTTTCCGTTCACTGATGGCTCCTGTAAAAGCTCCCTTTTCATGACCGAAAAGTTCGGAGTCAATGGTTCCTTCAGGAATGGCGCCACAATTCACGGCTATGTACTGCCCATGCTTACGACGGCTATACTGATGGATAATCTGCGGAAAGCTTTCCTTACCTACACCACTTTCTCCGGTTATCAGTACAGACAAATCGGTAGGAGCTACCTGCATGGCGATGTCAATCCCACGCAACAAGGTATCATTATTACCTATAATACCGAAACGCAACTTGACCTGCTGTATCTCCGCTTTTGTCATATTTATAAGTCTTCTTCTACGCTGTCCAATTTCAATTTATCGCTATCATCCCGCTTCTCGTAATATTGCTTACGCAACGGATTAACCCGCGCTATCCGCTCCCGTTGGCGATTACGAAACACATCAATAGCCACATAAATAGCCTGACGGAAAGAATCTTCCGAAGCGACTCCCTTCCCGGCTATGTCATATGCCGTACCATGAGCGGGTGATGTACGTACCACGGGAAGACCGGCCGTATAGTTTACACCTTCATCCATCGCCAACGCCTTGAAAGGTGCCAATCCCTGATCGTGATACATAGCCAGAATGCCATCGAAACGCGTATAATTACCCGAGCCCATGAAACCATCGGCTGGATAAGGACCGAAGCAAAAGATGCCTTGCGCTCTCATTTCCTCTATAGCCGGTTGTATGATTTCTTGTTCTTCCGTCCCCAGCAAACCTTCATCGCCCGCATGAGGATTCAACGAGAGCACCGCAATACGAGGGGCACCAATGGCAAAATCCTGTTTCAAGGAGTTATTGAATATCGTTATTTTTTCCTCTATCAGTTCCTTGGTAAGGGTGGAAGCAATCTTGCTCACCGGTATATGCCCTGTCACCAACGCTACCCGAAAATCATCTTTCATTAAAATCATCAATGCTTTCTGCCCATTGCCCAACGCATTCTCCAAAAACTCCGTATGTCCGGGGAAACTGAACTCCTCCGACTGAATGGTGTGCTTATTGATAGGAGCTGTCACCAGGACATCTATCAGCCCCTTCTTATATTCCTCCACCGCTTTCTCCAAGGCCTCTAATGCGGCTCGTCCTCCCTCTTCCGTAGGTTTTGAAAGCTCTACTTTCACCTCATCCGCATTGCAATTCACTATACTCAAGCGGTCAGGCTCAGCATCTTTGGCCGAATTGATTATACTGAAGTTTGTCGGCAAATCAAGCGCCTTACGGTGATAAGCCGCTACTTTAGGCGAACCATATACAATCGGCGTACATAGCTCAAACATGGCCGGTTCGGCAAAAGTCTTCAATATCACTTCATAACCGATACCATTGACATCCCCTTGGGTGATGCCCACTCTTATCTTATGATTTTCCATTATCTTATATGTGGATTTTTAGGATATTCTTTTTCAAGTCCCGGTATTTCTATCATCTCCTTGTCTTTAGTCTTTAGTCTCTATCTGCACCGTATCCTTGGCTGCACGAGGCAGACGTACCGTGTAAAGCGAGGCTTCCATCTGGCGTATCAGGTTACGCTTCATCTTGTCCGGAGAATAAACAAAGACTTCGGACACTACAACCTGCTGGTTTACCGTATCCAGGCGCATGTGCGACACAAACGGGCCACCCATAAAATCATTCTTGATACGCCACAACCCACGGGCTTCCAACGCATACTTATTCTGTACGGCAATAGGCTTCACGCTGGTAAATAAGGTATCCGTAGTCATGTACATACCTTCGCGTGCACCGGGTATATTGATTTTCATCACGGAGTCGCGTTTGTGCAAAAAGAAATCTTTGGTAAATGTCTTCGGGTCTGTATAAGGGAATGAATATATCACGAAGTTTTGGTCACCCGTGGCCGTATTCGTACCCGCCCAGAAAAAGTGGTCGCCGGCTTTGTGTGAGGAAAGCCCTCCAGGCACCCACACTTCGCAACCAAACATATTCTTCACTTCTGTATATACATAATTATTATAGCTATTCTCCAACACCCTCATTTGCCGGTTCATTTCGGCACGGGTAAAGAAATTGACGATAGCCTGACTATGCTGGGTGACATACTCGCCAAACGATTTTTCATCGGGGGCCTGTATGGTCAGCACCGCCTGCGGATTAGCATACACATTATACTCATACGTCATCTTGGGTTGCGTGTATATATCACTCACCTTGACTTCCACAATGTTACGAATCAATTTGAGCGTAGCATCATAGTAGGTAGGATCTGTAAACATTACGCGGAAGGAGGGCTCCGATTGGGGCAGACCGGGGACGTCTGCCTTGAGCACATCATTAAGAGCCCGTCCGGCAGGGCGTTCCCACATCTGTTGGTCTATCACTACTAACAACTCATACGCATTGCCGCTGGAGGTTGTGGCAAACACACCTTTGCTGCCTTTCTTACCCGAACAGGACGAAAGCATCAGCACCAAGAAGATACTGAGGTAAAGAAAATGTTTCATTATATTCAATTTTTATCGTTATAACGCTATTATATTTTTACAAAGCTACGAAGAATGACTTTATCCTCCATATCAATTATATTAATTCTTGTTATTCGCTTCTTGTTTAGCCGTGGAAAGCATACCGCACGCGGCGAAAATATCTTCTCCACGGGAGGCACGAATAGTGGCAAACAATCCGTGCGAAGTAAGATAATCGCGGAAACGCACCATCGTCTCCATGTCCGTCCCTTCCAAATCGACATTCGGGATAGCGTGAAAACGGATCAGATTCACCCGGCAATCCAACCCGCGCAACAATTTCAATAGCTCCTTGGCATGAGGCAAGGCATCATTCACTCCTTTGAACAGAATGTATTCAAAGGAAAGACGGCGTTGCTTGCTGAAATCATAGCCACGCAGCAAGTCCACAACTTCCGTAATGGGAAAGCTTCGCTCAGCAGGCATCAACGCGAGTCTTTGCGAAGGGATAGGCGAATGCAAGCTGACGGCCAAGTGGCAATCACTTTCTTCGATGAAGCGTTTCAACCCTTTGCGCACACCTACAGTGGAAAGAGTCACACGTTTAGGACTCCAGGCATAGCCATAAGGAGCGGTCATTATCTCCATCGCCTTCAGGACCTCGTCCACATTATCCAGCGGTTCGCCCATACCCATCATCACTACATTGGTCAGTCTGTCACGCTCAGGCAGCGAATTAATCTGGTTAATGATTTGTCCGGCAGTCAGATTGGCCGTAAAGCCCTGCTTGCCCGTCATGCAGAACTTGCAGCCCATCCTACACCCGACCTGTGAGGATACGCACAACGTAGCCCTGTCTTCTTCCGGAATATATACAGACTCCACAAAATGGTTGTCGCCCACCCGATAGAGATACTTCACCGTACCGTCCACCGAGCGCATGGCCTCCATCGGCGGACATGCACCGATCTCATAAGCCTCCTTCAATGCCTCTCGGTGCTTTAGCGAGAGATTGGTCATCTCGTCAATAGCGGTCACTTTCTTCGTGTAGAGCCAAGCCGCTATCTGCTTAGCCGCAAAAGCGGGCATACCTAAGTTTTTCACCAAATCTTGAAGTTCGTGTAGCGTTCGTCCTAAAAGGGGTTGTTTCTGCATATTCTCTGAACTTTTTTTGTCCCTGCAAAGATAAGCATAAAAAGCATATCATCTATACTTTAGGCGACATCTCATACGAACAAACTTATCACTTGCGCCTTATAAGCGGAAAAACGCCCTATATTTATGTAAAGACTTAGCTAAAAATCCGGGGGATGTGTCTTTATTTCCATTTCTCTGACACATTCTCCGGACTTCTTTTATCCGAATAAACGGATTAACCGTTTTCGAAATCATAGCAAATCCCGCTTACATCAGGTTACTTGCCAGTTCGCTCAATTCACTACGTTCACCTTTCACCAAGTTGACATGAGCAAAAAGTTTCTGGTCGCGCATGCGGTCTATCATGTAAACAAGGCCGTTGGACTGGCTGTCCAAATAAGGCTGGTCTATCTGTTGGATGTCACCCGTGAATACCATTTTGGTACCTTCACCCGCACGGGTGATGATGGTCTTTATCTCATGAGGAGTAAGGTTCTGCGCCTCATCAATGATACAATACGTCTCGCTCAAACTGCGTCCACGAATAAACGCCAAAGCCTCAATCACCAGTTGGTCACTCTTCTGCATGTCTTCCAGACGCTTCACTTCGCTGGAGTTAGTGGCGAACTGGTGCTTGATGACGTTCAGGTTATCAAACAACGGCTGCATGTAGGGAGCGACTTTCTCATTGGCATCACCAGGCAGGAAGCCGATGTCCTTGTTGGACAAGGCCACGATAGGACGAGCCAACAGAATCTGCTTGTAGTCGTTCATCTGCCTCAATGCGGCAGCCAAAGCCAAAAGCGTCTTTCCCGTACCGGCTTTTCCAGTCAAAGCGACCAACTTGATGTCAGGATCGTTCAGCACTTCAAAGGCAAAACTCTGCTCCGCATTGCGCGGCTCGATGCCGTAGTTCTTCATCTTGCTGACCCTACGCACAGTATGACTGAACGGATTGTAGCGTGCCAGGACACTGTTACGGTCACTCTTAAGAATGAAGCACTCATTAGGATGAATGACATCCTTGAAAGGGAATTCGCTGATGTCGATGCCCTCATTCGAAGAATAAATGCGGTCAATCAAAGCCGGGTCTGTACCATCGAACACTTCGTTCGACTTTTCAAAGATGTCCACGTTGACTACTTTGTCATTGATGTAATCCTCACAAAGGATACCGATGGAACGGGCTTTCATACGCAAGTTGACATCCTTGGTCACGAGAATGGTCTTTGTCTTGGGATACTTCTCAGCCAGCCAGTCAGCCACTGCCAGAATCTGATGGTCCGGCTTACGCACAGGGAAAGAATTGTACACGCGTTCAGACTCCACATTGCCCGTCACGACAAATAACTTACCCAAGCCCTCACCCAAGGATGCGCCCTTAGTGAAAAGTTTATCATCGGTTATTTCATCCAGCTCACGGACAAACTCACGGGCGTTGTAGTTGATCTGCTCATTGCCCTTCTTGAACTTGTCCAACTCTTCGAGTACAACAATGGGAAGATAAATATCATTCTCCTGGAAATTTTTCAGACATTTGTAGTCGTGCAAAATGACATTCGTGTCAATCACAAAATTTTTCTTTGCTCCCATAACTCAATAGATTTAAAATAGTACGTATCTTTGTATGCTAAAGGTAATAATTTTGCCGATAAAATAGATTTGTTTCCCGTTAAATATTTCAAAAGATGGACTATCAGAATACTTTAGAATACCTATATAATAGTGCGCCCATGTTTCAGCAAGTGGGCGGGTCCGCTTACAAAGAAGGATTGGAGAATACACTCGCATTGGACGAACACTTCGGACACCCGCACCGGCGATATCGTACCATCCACGTGGCGGGCACGAATGGCAAAGGTTCATGCTCGCATACACTGGCCGCTATTCTTCAAGAAGCCGGTTATCGGGTCGGACTATATACTTCACCTCACTTAATAGATTTCCGCGAACGTATTCGTGTGAATGGAATTCCGGTGCCGGAAGAATATGTAATACGTTTCGTGGAGAAAGAACGGAGCTTCTTCGAACCGCTTCATCCATCCTTCTTTGAACTGACCACAGCCATGGCTTTCCGCTATTTTGCAGATACCCAAGTAGATGTAGCTGTTATCGAAGTCGGGTTGGGCGGACGGTTGGATTGCACCAACATTATCCGACCGGATTTGTGCGTCATTACGAACATTAGCTTCGACCACGTCCAATTTTTAGGTGACACACTGCCAAAGATTGCCAGCGAGAAAGCGGGCATTATCAAGACAGGCATACCAGTAGTAATAGGCGAAGCCACACCGGAAACCCGTCCTGTTTTTCAAGCCAAGGCGGAAGAAATGCATGCCCCCATCTATTTTGCCGAGGACTATGACCGCGAAGACTATCCAGGCATTGAACTTGAACTGAAAGGACTCTACCAGAAGAAGAACAAGCAGACTTTGCTCACTGCTTTGCCCTTGCTAAAGGATGCGGGATACCATATCGATGGACAAGCGGTACGTAGCGGATTTGCACAGGTCACCCGACTGACCGGACTCATGGGGCGTTGGCAAAAACTACAAGACTCCCCGACTCTCATCTGCGACACCGGTCACAATGTAGGAGGCATCCGCTATATCGTAGAGCAACTGAAAAAAGAGAAATACCACCGACTGCGCATCGTTATGGGTATGGTAAACGACAAAGATATCCGTGGCGTGCTGGCGCTGATGCCTAAAGATGCCGTCTACTATTTTACCCAAGCCAGTGTAAAACGGGCTATGCCTGCCGATAAACTGAAAGAGCTGGCCAATGAAGCCAGCTTACAAGGCGAATATTATGCCGACGTGCCAAGTGCCGTAGATGCCGCCAGAAAAGAAAGCCTCCCGGAAGATTTCATCTTCGTGGGAGGCAGTAGCTTTATCGTAGCCGATCTGTTAGCGAACCGCGATGCACTCAATCTCCACTAAAGCATCCTTGGGAAGAGCTTTAACGGCTACCGCCGAACGCGCCGGACAATCACCTTCAAAATAGGTGGCATAAACGGCATTCATGTCAGCAAATAAGGACATGTCAGCCAGGAATACAGTGGTTTTTACGATATGCGCCATGCTCAATCCGGCTTCTTCCAGAATGTGCTTCACATTCTCCAATGATTGGCGTGCCTGATCCGCTACACCTTCAGGCATCACCCCCGTAGCCCCGTCAATAGGCAACTGGCCCGATACGAACACCATTCCTCCGGCTTCAATAGCCTGACTATAAGGTCCGATGGCACCGGGTGCCTTCGGACTGCAAATGACTTTCTTCATATTCTTCTTGTATTAAATTGATAAATAAATATTAAATCACACGCTTTTATGCAGTATTTCCACATCCTCTTCATTTAATATAGTGAATGCGAGAAGCTGTTTTACCCATTCATCACCTTATTTTATGACTCAGACTTAACTATGAAAAGGGGGTTTCCAACTGTTGGGAATAGCGCCCCACAAATCAATCCCCGCCCATTCAGCCGGCGGGGATTATTTGTGTTATTACCCTTAGAAAACAGACTTCATGAATCAGAGGTTACTTGCAATGCTTTTCTATTAAGGCATCCACATTAGGATCCCCCAGTTCTTTAGCCTTGGCAAAGCTGGCACAGGCGGCCTCCTTCTGTTTCATCTGTATCTGTGCAATCCCCATCAGACGATACGCTTCAGCATACGAGCCATCAATAGCCAAAGCTTCTTGCAATATCTTTACAGCTTCCTCATTACGCCCTACACGAATATTGACAACAGCCAACTCAGCCCGATATGTCAGGTCTTTAGGATTTAAAGCGATGGCACTTGCCATGTCATCCAACGCACGCTGATATTGACGAGACTTCAAAGCAGCCTGTTCGCGATAGTAATAGAATACATCATTCACATTCCCTTTTACGGCATCATAGTAAGCATCGTAATCCATCACCGCCTGTCGAGGTTTATTAGCCACCATGTAAGTCTGCGCCCGTGCAAACAGATAGGGCGCAGCATCCTGCGTATAAGGTTTGCTGAAACGTACCACGCAACTGTCCAACAAAGCCAACACTTCTTCGGAAGGAGCTTTCATGGCTTCTTTTATCTTAGCCGTCGTGTAGAAGGTCGCGGGTGAAACCAGTTCGGAATGGTTTACCTCATCATAAGCTTCAAGTGCGGCGGGATAATCACCCTTGGCAAAAAGAATATCCCCTTCCGTTTGCGTATAAATGGGAAGCGGACGAACCTTGATAGCCTCGCGTATTTCCTCTACAGCCTTATCCAAGGACCAATCGGCATACACCCGATCGGGATTTTCAATAACAAAACCCGAAATCAGTTTAGCCCGGCCATAGTACACATCATCCTTCTGTGTAGCCACTTCCAAAGCTTTATCAAGATCATCGGAAACCTTATCCAAAGATGCCTCATCCTTTGACATCAAGATGCGCTGGTTAGCACGGCGCATGTAGCCATCCGGGCTATTGGGGTACTGATTGATAAAGTCTTGAAGTACGGTCATATACTTATCTGCAGATAGTTGTGAGGAAGCCATGAACAAGAAGACCAATGCTTCCTCGTCCGTATCAGGCAACGCTTTCTTAATGCCAATATCCTTTAAAGAGGCATCACTGTATGACAAAGCGGTAATCTTCTGTGCCATTACATAGTTGACGTCCACCCCATAACAAATAGTGGCGGTGTCTTGTCCGGAAGCCTTTTGCGCCAATGCAAACACTTCACCATCTTGGGTCATCAAAGGACAACTCACCTGTTTGTCCGCCAACTTTAAGGTAAGGGTGTAGTAAGAGTAATTATCGGTCACTGTATCGATTGCTTTCACCTTACCGGCCTTGTACATACGACTTTTTTGGGTAGAATAAGGCAGCAGACAAATATCAGCTCCTACAGCGGGAGACGTCTGGACCAAAGGTAAAGCAGGTACATTTTTTCCCGTGATGGCGACACGGAATTTCACGACATCATACATATCATCCGCACCCATGATGGCTTCCACAGGCATTTGCTTCCCTTCATAATTCACGATAACGGCACGTTGCGCCCCTTTGAAAAGGGAATAATCAGACAAAGCCACTCCGTCTTCCGTCACAAAAAAACCGTTACCCGAACTTAGGATCTTATCCTCTTTATCATAAGTAATCACAGAAAACACAGCCCGCTTCGCTTTCTCCACCCATTTGGGCTGAGCCATCACCCCTTGGCAAACCAGGCTTACCAATAATGTTATAACTATATTCTTCCTCATTGTATCTAAAATTATCGTTGTTTGATTGCTTCGTAAATAAGTATACCTGCAGCTACCGACACGTTCAGTGACTCGATAGTTCCCCGCATGGGTATCTTAATCCACTCGTCACACAAAGCCAGGTTATCATAAGAGATACCCCGGTCCTCAGCTCCCATAATGAGACACAACAGACCGCTATAATCAGCTTTTGTATAATCGTAATCACCTTTCTCCGTAGCGCCTACGATGTGAAAACCGCTCTCCTTCAAATAGTGGAGCGTGTCTTTCAGATTTGCCTCACGACACACAGGCAACGTGTGTAAAGCACCTGCAGAGGTTTTTACGGCATCGGCATTGACCGACACACTATTACGAGAGGGGATAATCACGGCATCCACACCGGCACATTCGCACGTACGGGCTATGGCACCAAAGTTTCGCACATCAGTCACCCCATCGAGCATCACAAAAAACGGGCTCCGGCCTTGTTCGAACAAGAAAGGAACCAAGTCTTCGGTCTTTTGATACGTAATGGCTGATACGAAGGCCACCACTCCCTGATGGTTCTTACGGGTTATCTTGTTGATACGCTCCACGGGGACACGCTGAACGGGAATCTGCGTACCTTTCAAAGCGGCAAACAATTCCCTCGAAAGGTCGCTCTGTATATCCCGCTTCACCAATATCTTGTCGATGTCCTTTCCCGCCTGAATGGCTTCTATCACGGCACGGACACCAAAAATGACTTCGCTCTTCTCTACCATTTTCTCTATACCATATTATAATATACAACATCAATGTTTCAATAACGCCCGTGCATTGTTGAGGGCAGCCTCTGTCAGGGTGGCGCCACTCAGCATGTGGGCTATTTCCTCCACCCGTTCTTCGTCCGTCAGGCGACGTATGTGGCTATTGGTTTCTTTCTCGTTGTCTTGTTTGTAGACTTTATAGTGAGCACGTCCACGAGCGGCTATTTGGGGCAAGTGGGTAATGCTGATGACATGCCGGTCAGTATCGCCCATCTCCTGCATGATGTCAGCCATCCGGTCGGCTATCTCACCGGAGACGCCGGTATCAATCTCATCAAATACAATAGTGGGCAACTTCACGGCTCCGGCTATCATGGCCTTGACAGAAAGCATCACACGGGCTATCTCGCCTCCCGAAGCCACCGAAGAGATGTTTTGCAACACACCGTTTTTGTTGGCCGAGAACAGAAAATTCACAGTGTCCATTCCGTGTACGCCAGGTTCCTTACGCCTTCCCGTCTCTACCTGGAAACGCACGTTGGGCATTCCTAAAGGAATAAGTCGTAACGCCATCTGACGCTCCACCTCTTGAGCCGCACGCTTACGGGCTTCGGTCAAGATTCCAGCTTGCGCCTCCACTTGTTTGAACAAGTCCGCACACCGCTCCTTCAAGCGTTCTATATCTTCATCGGAAGAAGTAATGGCCGAAAGTTTCGAGGCATACGATTTCTGCAAAGACAAAAGCCCGTCTACCGTATCCACCCGGTGCTTTTGCTCCAAAGTGTATATCAAATTCAGACGTTCATTCACCGTATTCAAACGTTCGGGATTAAACTCGACGGTCTCCTCCCGGTTCTCTATCTCGCGAGTTATATCTTTCAACTCAATATAGACACTATCCAGTCGTTCAGCCAGTTCATTTGCGGGAGCATATACTTCGCGTAAATCGGACATGATACTTTGACAATCTCTCAGCAAGCCTAACATTCCGTTTTCATCAGCGTTCAGCGCCTGCCCCGCCTTGTAGAGTCCCGCCTTGATGTCCTCGGCATGGGCCAGCATCTCGGCTTCCCGCTCCAGTTCTTCCTGTTCGCCGGGAGTGAGTTGCGCTTCCTCCAGTTGCTCTAACTGAAAACGCAGATAATCTTCGTCCTCCCGATTCTTCACAGCTTCGGCCTTCAGTTTCTCCAAGTCCTGTTCGGCCTGCCTCCAGTCTTTATAAAGGGCCTGGTAAGTCTGCAGATCAGACTCATCGTGAGCCAGGAGGTCGAGCACGTTCAACTGGAAACCTTCTTTGTTCAGCAGCAGATTCTGGTGTTGCGAGTGGATGTCAATCAGTTGCTCACCCAACTCTTTCATCTGCGCCAATGAGACCGGTGTATCATTGATAAAGGCCCGGCTTTTCCCGGATGCATACACATCACGCCGCAGAATACACTCAGGTTCGTATTCCAAATCGTTCTCCTCGAAAAAAGCTTGCATGCCATAGGCTGAGATGTCAAATTGCGCTTCAATAATACACTTCGATGCTCCGGGACGGATGGCCTTTACATCAGCACGCTGTCCCAACAACAGGCCAATGGCACCTAAAATGATGGATTTTCCCGCACCCGTTTCGCCGGTAATGACCGAGAATCCGCGTTCAAAAGCGATATCCAGCTTCTCTATCAACGCATAGTTTTGTATGAATAGTGAACGTAACATAACACACACAAACCTTTATTTCCCCTGATTCAACACTTCGGCCAAACGGTCCACGATGTCACCCGCCACTTCCGTCTTGGGCTTCAACGGATACTTCGTCTCGCCTTTGGCATCAATAATCGTTATCTTGTTGGTGTCGCACCGGAAACCGGCTCCCTGATCCTTCAAGGAATTCAGCACAATGAAGTCTAAGTTTTTACGCTCCAACTTATCCTTGGCGTTTTGCTGCTCATTCTGAGTTTCCAGGGCAAAGCCTACCAACACCTTTCTTTCGCCAAGATCGGCCTTTTGTTCCCCCAAGGCGGCTGCAATGTCCCTCGTTGCCTTCAGGGAAAGAGTCATATCCCCCGTTTGCTCGCGCTTTATCTTTTCGTCAGCTACGTGAGCCGGCGTATAGTCGGCTACCGCCGCACACAAAATAGCGGCATCAGCATCCGGGAAAACGGACGTAGCGGCCTGATACATTTCTTCAGCCGATTCTACATCCACCCGTCTGTACATGGGGTATCGTGTCTGAAGCTGCACGGGACCGGACACAAGAATGACTTTTGCACCACGGCTTGCACATTCGTCTGCCAAGGCAAAACCCATCTTACCCGATGAATAATTCCCGATGAAGCGCACAGGGTCAATCTTCTCATACGTAGGTCCGGTGGTGATAAGAATGGTTTTCCCCGCCAAGTCTCCTTCTTGGAAAGCGAAATACCGCTCCAGATGCTTTATGATGTTCTCCGGTTCCTCCATACGTCCCTTGCCCACCAGATGACTGGCCAGTTCTCCAGTGCCCGGTTCGATAATGTGGTTTCCGTACGAGCGAAGTTTGTCCAGATTTTGTTGGGTAGACGGATGGGCGTACATATCCAGGTCCATGGCAGGAGCTACAAAAACGGGAGCCTTGGCCGAGAGATAGGTCGTAACCAACATGTTGTCCGCTATACCATTAGCCATCTTGCCGATGGTGGATGCTGTGGCTGGAGCCACCAGCATGGCATCGGCCCACAAGCCCAGATCCACATGGCTATGCCATGTCCCGTCCCGTTGGGCGAAAAAGTCGCTGATGACAGGCTTGCTGGTAAGGGCCGAAAGGGTGATAGGAGTGATAAATTCCTTTCCCGCCGGGGTAATGACCACCTGCACCTCCGCCCCTCGCTTTATCAGTCCGCGGATGAGGTAGCAAGCCTTGTAGGCCGCAATACTTCCCGTTATGCCCAATACGATTTTCTTTCCTTTCAATACATTCATATCGCCATTAGCACATTTTACTTATGAGTCAGCTCACGCAAACGGATTTTGGTGAGCATGGCCTTGGTGTTCAGCGTAAAGTCGTTATTCAATATCCAGCTGTAATAGCCCGGATCGCGTTTCAACACCTCCACCACGGACTGGCCTTTGTACTTACCGAAGTTGAATATCTCTACGCCCTTATCATCGTACACCATACGTCCGGCAAAATCCACGTTTTTGTTGAAGCAGGAATAATCGGATAAGAAAGCTATGTCATTCTTCAACTCTGGATAACGGTCCAACTGAGCCATCAGCACCTCGTATGTGGCACGGGTATCGGCCTCGGCGGTATGCGCGTCTTCCAGATTCTTCCCACAATAGAATTTATAGGCAGCCGACAGAGTGCGTTGCTCCATTTTGTGGAAAATGACCTGTACGTCGACAAATTTTCTCCGCCCCAAATCAACATCTACTCCGGCACGCAAAAATTCCTCAGCTAAAAGGGGTATATCAAAACGGTTGGAGTTGAAGCCCGCCAAGTCGCATCCCTCTATCTCTTTGGCAATGCTACGCGCCACCTCCTTGAACGTGGGACAATCGGCCACATCCTCATCATGGATGCCATGTACGGCCGTAGCCTCTTCAGGGATATGCATACCCGGATTGATGCGCAGGGTCTTTGAGGATTCATTACCGTTAGGATATACTTTTAAATAACAAATCTCTACGATACGGTCGCTATTAATGTTGGTTCCCGTTGTCTCCAAATCGAAGAAAACAATAGGATTCTTTAAATTCAGTTTCATCTCAATTCAGTTCGCTCAGCATATTAATCGTTCAACATCATCGGCATCAGCAACATCAGCAAGTCCTCTTTCTCCTCTTGCTCCAGCGGGATGATAACCCCCGCCCGCGAAGGATCAGCCAATTCTATCACCACTTCCTCCGCAGCGATATTGGTCAGAATATCCAGCAGGAAAGTAGATTTGAAGCCAATGCTCATGTCGTTGCCCTCATACTGGCAGTTCACGGTTTCTTCTGCCGAAGTGGAGAAGTCGATGTCCTGAGCCGAAATGGTAATCTGGTTACCGCTCAGGCGGAGCTTGATAAGGCTGCTGGCCTGCGAAGAGAAGATGGAAACACGGCGCAAAGCTCCGATGAGCTGCATGCGGTCTACAATGATCTTATAAGGGTTATTCTGAGGAATCACAGAGTTATAATTAGGATAACGTCCTTCTATCAGACGGCATACCATGCGATACTCTTCCAATGCAAACACAGCATTGCGTTCGTCAAACTCCAACGTCACCGTTCCCTGTTCTTTAGGCAAAAGATTCTTCAGCAGATTGGCGGGTTTTTTGGGCAGGATGAAAGCCGCACGCTCATTGCCATGAGCGGCAAAAGTCTTGCAGCGCACCAGCTTGTGCCCGTCCGAAGCCACCAGCGTAATATCATCGGTGGTGATGTCGAAGTAAATGCCGTTCATTACGGGACGAAGTTCGTCATCGGCTGTAGCGAATACGGAGCGGTTAATACCGGCCAGCAACACATCGGCCTCCATCTCCACATGCACGGCATCATTGCTCAAAAGGACAGGCTGGGGAAATTCGTTGGCATTCTGCCCCATCAAGCTATATTTGCCGTTTTGGTACTGTACGGTTATTTCCAGATTGTCAAGGTTGACATCGAACGACAAAGGCTGTTCGGGTATTTCCTTCAAGGCATCGAGCAGCGTCTTGGCCGGCACGGCAAAGCGTCCGTCGGCATCACTTTCGTTCACCTCCAAAGTGGTAATCATAGTGGTCTCACTATCAGAAACGGTAACGGACAAGGTCCCGTCCTGCAACTCAAAGAGAAAACAATCCAAAATAGGTAGCGCATTCTTTGTATTTATCACCCGACTGATAGCCTGCAAGTGACCGGAAAGCGCTGTACTTGACACGATAAATTTCATATATTCAGTCTATTTAAGTTTTTTATAAATCCTATCCTTGTTGGAGGACAAAGTTAAGAAAAGAATTTTCTACCCACAAAAGAATAGGAAAGAAATTACGAGTTCAAAAAAAAGTCGTATCTTCGCCCATTGATTTTTTAACAAACTCTATAAAAATGGAATTTACAGGAAGAATTATTGCCATACTCCAGCCCAGAGGCGGGGTGTCCAAAGCAGGAAACGAATGGAAAGTTCAGGAATACGTCATTGAGAGTCACGATCAATATCCCCGCAGGATGTGCTTTGAAGTATTCGGAAGCGACAAGATAGAACAATTCAACATCCAGATGGAAGAAGAGCTCACGGTATCGTTCGACATTGACGCGCGCCAATGGCAAGACCGTTGGTTCAACAGCATCCGTGCCTGGAAGGTAGAGCGTGTAGGTGCTACAGCCCAACAGCCCGCGGCTGCCTCACAAGGAGCGCCCTTACCTCCTCCCGCACCGGCTGCGCCCGATTTCCTGGCAAGCGATGCCAACGATGACCTTCCCTTCTAAGGTTCTTTTCCAGCATCACCGCGAGGGAATCAGTCAGGCGTGGAGCTATACTATATTTAAGTTTCGCAAGTGCTCAAGTTAGCTGATAAGGGAACGAGGATCCGGCCTTGTGGTCTCGCCAACTTGTTTCCTTGTCAACTAACTTGAGCTTGCGAAAACTGAAAATTATTACTATATAGAAGTATTTGATTAGCTACTTATTGTCTTATATGTTCCCCTACATTATATGTAAGAGGAGGAGTGCACTACCATCAATGACTTTATCAATAAAGCTATTGTAAATGAATTAGAGCATACCGTAACTAAATTTCCCATCTCTAAAAATAAAGACGGGAAACTTCAACTACATTATTTCTCAAACTGCGCCAGACACTTCTTGTTGGCTTCGCGCCGCTTGCGGTCGAAGAACCAGCCCCACTTATTGAAATACTTCACTACAGACTGAATGTGATACTTCAACAGTTTTCGGTTCTTATACGAACCTTTCTCATAGGCGTGATAAACAGACACTTCTGGATCGAACATCGTACGTGAGGCTTCACCGATGCGGCGGCAAAGATCCAAATCCTCAGCATACATGAAATAACGTTCATCAAACATGCCCACACATCGTAGGACATCTACCCGCAGAAACATAAAGCAGCCGGAGAGGGAAGGAACCTCCATCACCCGATCATAACCGGACCCGTGCAGTTCGAAACGCTTATCCATACGTACCTGCCATCCGCGGAAAGGAAGGAAACGACGACCGAAGAGGTTCATTGGTGTAGGCAAAAGCTTGCACAAATATTGTATCTCACCATCAGGATAAAGGATTTTGGGCATCACCAGTCCGCAATCGATATGACTATCCATGAAAGCAGACAGCGACTCTATCACCGGGTCTGTCCAAAAGATATCCGGATTGATGACTACATGATAACGGGCACCCTTTTCCATGGACTTACGAATGCCGATGTTATGGCCGTGACCATAGCCCAAATTCTCACTATGAATATACTTTATCTTATCCGAAAGACCTGCCAGCCGGCTAAGACTATCGTCCGATGAATGGTCGATGAGGTATAAGACTTCGATGGAGGAGCGGATGACACACTGCAATAAGCGTGTGAGTTCGTCCTCGGGGGTATGATAAGCTACAATGGATGCGGTAATCATTTTTATTTCTTGTCTTTAGTATTTTCGGATTCTATCAACTGGACATATACCTTCTGATAGTTTCGTGACATCTTCTCTGCCGTATAATATCGGGCGTAAAGCGAACGGATGTAGTTCCCAGCTTTTACTCTGTCCAACCGCAATACGTCCCGAACCGCTCTTATCATTGCATTCAAGTCATGTTGGTCATAGAGGAAAGCCATGGGCTCTTTCGCCTTGTCCACCACTTCATGATGGGATGGGATATCGGATAATACACAAGGTAGGCCTACCGACATGCTTTCGAGTAACGTGTTAGCCAATCCTTCCGTGTCCGAAGCCGAAATGTAATAGTCCGATGCCAGAACATAATCGTGCACATTTGGTTTGAATCCGGGCAACAGAATACGGTCTGACTCATGGCGTTTTAACTCGCTAAACAACGTACCTTCGCCTAAAAGAATGACACCAATGTGCGAGTCATTTATCATCTCAAAAGCCTGTACAATCCGGTCGGGATTTTTTTCCCGCGAGAAACGTCCGATAAAGAGGAAATAGCGCACATCCTCCTTCAGCCCCAACTGTTTGCGGATATGATTCCTTTGTTCCCCATCACCTGTCCATACTGGCAACGAACAACCGTTTGGGATGGCCATCATCCGGAAACGCCGATTCTCCCAGTAGCTTTGCGCCACACTTTCGGAACAAGCGATGGGCAAATCCATCCGCATCGTAAAAAAATGACTCAACGCATTGACTATCATGCCTTTCCATCTGCCAAACTTGACTACTTGCTGAATGCCGGGATAAATATGTACGGTCTCTACCTTCTTATATCGGGACGAAAGAAAAGGCACCAGAAACATAGAGCGAGCACAATGCGTATGCAAGATGTCTGGATTCAATGACTTCACGGTTTTCTTTAGCCGCAGAAACAAAGCAAGCGGATTCAACACCTTCTCAGAAGACAACGGCACAATCTTTATGCCCATCCGCTGAAAGTCACTCCAACGCGAATTCTCCTTCTCGGGAACCATAGTCAGCAGACTCACGTTAAACTGGTCGAAGTCCATGTACTTGATAATGTTGTACAAAACGTTAGTCGGTCCTTCATTACTTAAGGAAGAAATGATATAGCAAACGTTGATCTTCATACTTAGCGGATTTTATTTTGGCAAAGTAACAAAAATATCTTGTATTATCCTTCAATTCACATAGATATATTTGCATTGAAATAAAACTGATAGGGCACCACCTTATCCGGAGCTATATTCAACGTAAACATCAGGAATGTAATGGCAATAAGCAGCAAAGCTATAATCCATCGCGATCTTTTCGAGAAAAGAAAAACCAAGTATGAAATCAGAACAGGTTCCACACTAAACAGAATATTGGACATGCGGGCACCGATGATGGCAAAGTCATTGAACAGAAGCAACCAACAGGTCCCAGCCATGTAGGCGTAGCAGAGCGTACGGAAGTAGCCATTAATCAGCTCAAGTCTTTTGTAAAAAATGAGTAAACAGCCGGCCACCAATAAAGACTTGATTGTAGCCATATTGGTGAATACGCCCAACTCGGCCGCATAGCCCCCATCACCATAAGAGATATAAGCGTCCAAGCGCTCGTCAATACCACCTGCAATCATCTTGATAATCTGTCCCAATGGATATACCAGACCTATAAGCAGACTGATTACCAAAGTAAAAGTCAGCGTTTGGCGAGACCATTTAAGCAAATGCAGTACGAGAACAAGTCCCCATACAAAAGCAGACATGTGCATAGTGATAGCTATCAGCCAAATAAAAACAAACTTCCTGTATCGTTGCTGATTCAAGAAACGGATACTAAACAGGCAGATCGCACTTGCCAATCCTGCCCGTATCTGTATCATGTCCTTTAATACATAAAGATGAACAAAGTAATACAATACACAAATGAGGAAGTAAGGAGAATATTTCTTAAAGGACTCTAGATTAAATCCCGTTGACAGGATCGCCACAGTCAAAAACATCAGCACAGGAGAAGTTGAGATGGCAGACAAGAGTTTACAAAGTAAATTGAAGCCAATGTCCAAACTGCCGAATCCACTTCCCGAAGCTATTTCATCGTACATGATGGTATAGTTCTCCCAATCAGGATTGTCGTAACGTAAGCCAGCGAAAAGAGCCAAAAAAAGCCAGATAAACAAAAGCGCAACCATTCGCTGAGAACGTTTTACCGCTACACTTTCCCCTATAGCTCCAAGGGACAAGCCTGAAAATATAACGAAATAAATCCACATATTTACTACTCCTTACAACCGAATTAAAAGAATAAATGAATACGGTTTCCAATCTGTTCAATATGATAAGAACGGGAGTAATATTGCACAAAAATTTTTTCGAATTCCTGCCGAACATCATCTGCTACAATGTTTTTTGATTCCATTTCTCGAAGTCTTGACACAATATCCTCTAAGTCCAAATTATTAATCGAGAACAAATATTTCACGTTCGAAAGCACTTCTGCAAAAGTCTGTATTACATCCGAAAAAATAGGAATAACACCTGCAGCCATGTAAGAATTCAATTTCGTTGGGGTTGCTACACGATTGACGATATTGTCTTCACGCAACAATAAACCATATTTGTATTTAGCCAATTCATTACTCATATCCTTCATCGGCACGTATTTTACCTCCACAAATCGAAGACCATATCTCTTTATCAATTGATGAGCTTTTTCTTTTTCTCCCGTGAGTAATACGAAATGGCTCTTCGGCATCTCTTGCTGTATTTTCGTCCATAAAACCAACATCTGATCTATACATTGCCAAGCACTTAATGAACCCGCATATACAAATGTAGGGGAGTTATATTTATTGGGGAACTTAAAGGCTTCCTCATTCATAGGAAGATTAAAGCAAGGCATAATGTAATAAGGCGGAAAACATCGGATATGATATTTCCGTTTGAAATGATCCACCATGGCATTGGAGACAAAAAAAAGAAAATTACTCCTTCGCAGAATCCAACGCTCGCAAATACTCCAAAAAAAATATCGGAAAGCAGAGCTCCAATGTCCGTCAAATTGCATGCGCGCCTCTTCCGGCACTACACCTTGAAACCACATGATAATCCGCTGCCGTGGCTGATGAAGATATACCTTAATAAAAGATTTCATCGTGATAACTAACACCCAATCATTTTTAGCTATTTGATCCGTGTTAGTTACAGACATAACCTCAAATCCTTGTTTCTGAAAAGCAAGAAGAATTGTTTCTACATAATACCTAGTAGCATCGTTAACTTCCGCCTTTAGAGAATAAAATTTTAGCATATTCATGTAATCATCTATCATACAAAACCTGTAATCCGTTCACACGCCTTCCCGTCTCCATATGGATTCACCGCCTTACTCATGCGCTCATATTGCACCATATCATCTAGCAAGATAGAAACCTCATGCACTATCTTATCATAATCCGTACCTACCAATTTTACGGTGCCAGCCTCTAAAGCTTCCGGACGCTCAGTGGTATCGCGCATCACCAAAACAGGCTTACCCAATCCCGGTGCTTCTTCCTGAATGCCACCGCTATCGGTCAGCACAAGAGCCGACTTCTCCATCAGATAGACAAAAGACAGATATTCCAAAGGCTCAATGAAGAACATGTTGTTCAGCCCGGACAGATTCTCTCCGAATACTTCATGGATAGGCTTGCGCACATTGGGATTCAAGTGCATGGGGTACACAAAGTCCACTTCCGGATATTTCTGAACCAAATCCCTAATGGCTGTACACATGTGCATGAATCCTTCTCCGAAGTTTTCCCTACGGTGTCCGGTAATCAGCACCAACCTTTTGCCCCCGGACAAACGGTTTACATCGTAGCCCGCCTGCCTCAACGTAGCTACCAGTTCCGCATCCAATGCCTTATCGTTCTTTATTTTATCAACTACCATGTAGAGCGCGTCTATCACTGTGTTTCCGGTCACAAGGATATGGTTATCGTCTACACCTTCCGCCAATAGATTTTGCCGACTAAGCCGAGTAGGCGCAAAGTGCCAAGTAGCAATGCGTCCCGTCAATTGGCGGTTCATTTCTTCCGGCCACGGACTATAAATATTGTGTGTACGCAATCCGGCTTCTACGTGTCCCACTGGGATCTGTTGATAAAATGCCGCCAAAGCAGCGGAAGTGGAAGTAGTGGTATCACCATGTACCAGAACCAGGTCCGGACTAGCGGATTTCAACACCTCCCGCATACCGGTCAGTACACGTGCCGTTACATCGTAAAGGTCTTGTCCTTGCTTCATGATGTTCAGGTCAAAGTCTGGCGTTATCTCAAAGATGTGAAGCACTTGGTCGAGCATTTCACGATGCTGACCTGTCACGCAGACAATGGTTTTAAACTTATCCGGATGTTTCTGGAATTCCTTCACCAACGGTGCCATCTTAATGGCTTCGGGACGGGTTCCAAAAACGAGCATTATTTTCTTCATTTCCTGAATTTTTCTGCAAAGATAGTCTTTTAGTTGATATAAGCTTTAATACTTATACCTAAATTTAAGCTCGCAGATTAAACTCATCAACGCACTTCTTTCAGCCACTTCTCTATTGTCCTCGTCTCGGAAGAGAAGTTCACACCTATCAGAAACAACTTCCGGACATCCTGATGAAAAGGCAGGTCATAGTGGCTGTCTTTAATCTGCTGCAAGACTTCTTCCGCGGACTTATCCAGTTTCAATTCAATAATGTAGACATAATCTTTCGTTTGTATCGTCACATCCATACGTCCCCGACTCGTCGCCTGCTCCACCTGCACGTTGTAACCCAACATTACAAATATCAGGTACAGCGTATTCTGGAAGTGTACCTCCTTGTCTCCTCCGGCTATCATATAAGATTTGCCCGAAAGCATCGTCTGGAGTGTCTGTAACAAATCATCAGGCCTGCCTTGACGAACCGCATCGGTCAGTTTATTAAGGTAACCCTTTACACTCGACTTCAAAAGGGAAGTATAGTAAGGCACCAGAAAATCAAAGAAGCCACGCTCCACCTCCTGATTGGGAAAATCGAGGCGATAACCCATTTCCGCATCATAACCGGAGAGGGTAAGGTAACCACTCTGGAAAAGTACGGGAATGGGGTCTGCATAATCCTCATCCATACTGCCCAGCGTAGCTCCATCCACATACAGCCCTTTCAAGTCTTTCAGGTCGTAATCGTTTTTTTGAAGCAGCTTCACCAGAAAAGTGGGCGTGCCTGTACTGAACCAATAGTCTTGGAATAATTTGAACTGGAAAGTGTTCAGCAGACTGAAAGGATTGTAAACGCCTGCCGAACCCGGATAGAAATGATAACCGTCATATCGGACACGCAGTTTCTCACAAGTCTGCTCATAGGTCATATGATTGGCGGAAGCCAGTTTATGAATCGATTCCTCAAAGTATGCATGCAGCTCTTTCTCCGATATGCCGCAGATATCCGCATAATCGGGAACCATCGAGATGTCTTGCAAATTGTTCAGGTCGCTGAAGATGCTCACGTGGCTGAAACGGCTCACACCCGTAAGGAAAGCGAAACGGATATATTGATCCTGCGATTTCAGCACACCGAAGAACGCTTTGAGCACGTTGCGGTAGGCATCGTGCAGTTCTTTCTTGTCAATTGTACTCAGCAAGGGCTTGTCATACTCGTCTATTAGCACCACTACCTGCCTGCCCGTATTCTCATAAGCACGTTGGATAATGCCTGAAAATCGTCTGGCTACAGAGCATTCTGCAGGATTACTGCCATAGACAGTTTCCCATTGAGAAAGAAAATCATTGAGAATAATTTTCAAATCCTCTTCCGTTTCGTAATTCTCGGCATTCAAGTCCAAACGCAGTACAGGATAAGATCTCCATTCTGTTTCCAGACTTTCCATAGCCAGTCCTTTGAAAAGTTCTTTCTTTCCCCCCAAATAAGCTTCCAGGGTAGAGATAAGCAAAGACTTGCCGAAACGGCGGGGACGACTGAGAAAATAATACTTTCCCCTGTCCGCCAGTTGATAAATCAATGCGGTCTTGTCCACATACACATATCCACCGGTACGGATATTCTCAAAACTCTGTATGCCTATCGGATATTTCATCGGAAGTCTTATGTCTTGGTTCTATCTGCGAAGATAGAAAAAAATTTTCATGCCACCAAGGAGATACCGGACAAATTACGGCTCTGCAGACCTACTTGTAATCCACTCAATATTTATATTTAAATTTAAGCTCCACTACCTTCCCGTCTTGAATAAACCACTGTCGGCTAATGGTGTTATAAATACGGGCTGTAGCCGAATCTTGTGCTTGCGGGAACTCCCACAGTTGAATCATGCCGTCTCCACCGTTCTTTTGATACTGTAGATTAAACAGCATTTGCAACACATCTCTTCCCCGTGCGTTTTCAGTAATCAGATGAGCATAGAACCCGTTGTGCCCGCACAATACCCATGCGATGTTATCGTTTTCTTTTACCAATTGATTCCAGACCTTTTCCGGAGTGCTCCAAGTTGTATTCATGAATTGCAATTCAGCATACGAACCTTCAGAGATACGTTCTCCACTTCGCGCTAGATATTCGTGGGTCATTAAGATAAACTTCTGGTGCTTATGATTTTGAACATAGCGTTCGGCCCACTCCAACACTTCATCACGTGGGCCAAATTCCAAGACCAAAATGAAATAGGGCTCTCCACCAATATAGTTCTCAACAACTACATTCTCCGTTCGTCCCTCTTCAAAACGGTCTACTATCAACGATTCCGTGAGCGGAAAAGTGGTATAACGTGAGAAAAATGTCGCATTGCGGTCTTTTATTTTCCCGTTTGCATCCCATGTATAGTCATGATTACCGATGCATGCAATGTAAGGTAGTTCCTCGGCCAATTGGGCGGTCACATTGTAGAACGACTGGTAACTGGTTTCATGATTGCCAGACGTGATATCACCCACTTGCAGCACACATTTAATGTCCATTCCCTGCATATATTGTGAGTAAATCCATTGCACGGTAGCCTCATAATAAGGCATCCATGCCGGATTAGCCGTATATTCCTGTATGTCACCGATAACGACAATATATTCAGAAGAAAGATCCGGATTTTCGTCCAATGTCATCAGTGTCAACGGCTGAGGCTTGTAAACTTCCTGATTTTCACAAGATGCAAAGGTAACGGACATGCTTGCCAACACCAATAAACTGAAAAAGCAACGCAATCTGTTCTTCATGATTTCTATTCATTTAATTCCACATTTACCGTATGCATTACGATTTTATCAAGGTCAGGCAAGGACATGTAACGACCATATATCTTGGTCAAGTAGGCGTCATAGTTACCCGGCACCGGGAAAGTTCCGCCTTCAAACCTCAATTCTCCCAACGGGAAGATATCTTTCTCCTCACGTGGTTTCAAAAAACAACTTCCCGGCGTGTGTCTCAATTGTTCGTGCGCACCGATTCTTCCCAAACAACGGAAGATTGGAAACAGCACTTTATATAATAAAGGATAAACCGTACCAAAATAGATTTTACGTCCCCATCGGTTTTTCAGAGTTCGGTTTGCTCTGTACAGTAATTTGTCCTGCATGAATCCGGCCAGTTTGCATAAAAACTCTGAAGAAGAAGGATCCATGATGAAAACATCTATATAAGCGCCATGGTACTTATAATACCAATCATTAGTGTTGTCTTCTTTGATGGTTGAACGCAAGTCGCGTACCTTACCGTAAGGAGCAAAATAATCCGGATCTGTCCGATGTGTCTGTAAGTCATAACGGCCATTTTTTTCCACTTCCATCACCTTGACGAACCGTTCATAATCTTCCCGTAACATCTCTATATCCAAATCATCATCCCAAGGAATGAAACCGCCGTGTCGCACCGCTCCTAACAGCGTTCCTGAACACAACCAATAGCGAATGTGATGCCTGCGACACACCCCATCAATGAATCTCAGCATTTCGAACATGCGTAATTGGTAAGCACGCAAGAGAGAGCCATCCGGATTAAAACGATTCCGCAACGCTTGTTGGTCTATCGGTTCTGACATATTATTTTTTTTACTTATTTATAGTTTACTGCACAAAAGTAATAAATATTAAATACAAACGCAGCATCTATGAGGTTTTGTTCAAACAGTCTCCTCACAGATCACCATCTCCGCCCCCCGGAATACCACTTTCAGCAGATGCAGTTGCGTGTCGGCGCAAAGCCGTATGACCACCTTGTCTGCACTGTACTTCCTTAATTGCCCGTCCGCCTCCACACGCTTCGCTTCCACTTCCGCGTCCGTAGCTGTGGGGGTAACGTACTTCAGTTCCATGATGTAGCTGTGCGCCACGTCCGGGTAGCGCGCTTTGTCCGGCAACATCAGAAAATCGCTGTAACCGTAGTTCAGTTCCGTTTCCGGTTCCACCAAGTAAAGGGAGTTCAAGGCCAGGTAAGCCTTGAAGAAGCCCTGCAGATTGTGTTCGCCCCGAATGCTGTCGCGGATGGAAGAGTTCGCCTTATAGGCTTCGGCAATGCGGCGGATCAGCGGCTGCCACTCACCCTCGTAGGTCATTGACACCATTTCATCCTGAAAGGCGATAATATCCACTGGTACACTCCGGTTGAAGTAATCCCGCATGAATGACCAGTACTGTTCACGCACACAATGGTTGGGAATGACCATTTGAATCAACTTGCCAACGCTTTTATGCATGGTCAGCAGTCCGTAGTAGTAAAGCAGGCTCCGGAAATTGTTGTCGTCCGTCACGTATTCGGCCGGGAAAGAAGTTTTCAAATCCATTGTCACCGTTCCCGTAGCCGCAATCTCCTCAATGACGCTCATACGGTTCTCCCGTTGGTTACCCCGATCGATGTCCGCCAACATCTTCAGCTTCTTATAATCCGTGCGGATGTTCTTGTCAACCATTTCCTCCGGTGCACGACCATAGAGAACTTGGTGGCGCAAGTAATAGAACACCATATCGCAATTATAGATGCGGTTGTCATTCAAACACTGCTTGGCAAAGCAGTAATTGTTATACCACGGTTTCATTTCCTCCAGCATCGCCTCGATGTCAGCCTCCGCACGTAGCTTGCCGTTGTCCTGGAAATAGCGGAACATGGTGCGCACGTCACTTTCCGAGAAGCCTAGCATGTCATTGAAACGGGGGTCCTGAGAGATGTTCCAGTCGATGTTGTATCCGCTCGACAGGTCATCCAAGGTCACGGGAGACACCCCGATGAGGAACACACGGCTGAACATCGCCTTGAAGATCTTGAAGTAATCGCGGTAGAAGCCGCTGGCGTGTGTCAGCCTGCGGAACACGTCCTTGCCCCGGTCGCTCAGGATTACGTTGGTAAAGTTGTCGTATTCGTCTATAATCAGGTAAAGCGGGTAACCTTTCTTATGCGCCTGGAGACTGATACAATTCAGCTTGCCGCGAGTGTCCGGAGTCGATTTTACCTCATGCACGAAACCTTCATCATAATAGACGGCATAAATTTCGGCAAACACATTCAACACTTGTCCGCAATAGCGGTCGAAGTTCGTTTCCAACTCCTGCTCATCCCTGCCACCTATCAAGGAAAAATCGAAGTAAATCACCTGAAACGAGTTCTTCAGCGGTGTGGGATGCTGCTGAATCCAAAGCCCGTCAAACAGACGGTCGAACCGGTCCGCCTGCGCGATGTCATAATAAGCCCGCATCATGCTCACGAACACGCTCTTTCCGAAGCGGCGCGGACGGATAAGGAACAAGTAATCACTCGTCTCTTCCAACAAAGGAAGATACATCGTCTTGTCTACATAATAACGGTTCTTTTCCCGCACGTCTTCAAAACGCGCCACTCCGTAAGGGATACCTTTTACTGCTTCCATAATTGTCATCGTTGAATCAAACCATGACAAAAATAACATTTATTATTCAAACGGACAAACTTTTGGATACAAGAAAGGATTCCTCACAGATCACCATCTCCGCCCCCCGGAATACCACTTTCAGCAGATGCAGTTGCGTGTCGGCGCAAAGCCGTATGACCACCTTGTCTGCACTGTACTTCCTTAATTGCCCGTCCGCCTCCACACGCTTCGCTTCCACTTCCGCGTCCGTAGCTGTGGGGGTAACGTACTTCAGTTCCATGATGTAGCTGTGCGCCACGTCCGGGTAGCGCGCTTTGTCCGGCAACATCAGAAAATCGCTGTAACCGTAGTTCAGTTCCGTTTCCGGTTCCACCAAGTAAAGGGAGTTCAAGGCCAGGTAAGCCTTGAAGAAGCCCTGCAGATTGTGTTCGCCCCGAATGCTGTCGCGGATGGAAGAGTTCGCCTTATAGGCTTCGGCAATGCGGCGGATCAGCGGCTGCCACTCACCCTCGTAGGTCATTGACACCATTTCATCCTGAAAGGCGATAATATCCACTGGTACACTCCGGTTGAAGTAATCCCGCATGAATGACCAGTACTGTTCACGCACACAATGGTTGGGAATGACCATTTGAATCAACTTGCCAACGCTTTTATGCATGGTCAGCAGTCCGTAGTAGTAAAGCAGGCTCCGGAAATTGTTGTCGTCCGTCACGTATTCGGCCGGGAAAGAAGTTTTCAAATCCATTGTCACCGTTCCCGTAGCCGCAATCTCCTCAATGACGCTCATACGGTTCTCCCGTTGGTTACCCCGATCGATGTCCGCCAACATCTTCAGCTTCTTATAATCCGTGCGGATGTTCTTGTCAACCATTTCCTCCGGTGCACGACCATAGAGAACTTGGTGGCGCAAGTAATAGAACACCATATCGCAATTATAGATGCGGTTGTCATTCAAACACTGCTTGGCAAAGCAGTAATTGTTATACCACGGTTTCATTTCCTCCAGCATCGCCTCGATGTCAGCCTCCGCACGTAGCTTGCCGTTGTCCTGGAAATAGCGGAACATGGTGCGCACGTCACTTTCCGAGAAGCCTAGCATGTCATTGAAACGGGGGTCCTGAGAGATGTTCCAGTCGATGTTGTATCCGCTCGACAGGTCATCCAAGGTCACGGGAGACACCCCGATGAGGAACACACGGCTGAACATCGCCTTGAAGATCTTGAAGTAATCGCGGTAGAAGCCGCTGGCGTGTGTCAGCCTGCGGAACACGTCCTTGCCCCGGTCGCTCAGGATTACGTTGGTAAAGTTGTCGTATTCGTCTATAATCAGGTAAAGCGGGTAACCTTTCTTATGCGCCTGGAGACTGATACAATTCAGCTTGCCGCGAGTGTCCGGAGTCGATTTTACCTCATGCACGAAACCTTCATCATAATAGACGGCATAAATTTCGGCAAACACATTCAACACTTGTCCGCAATAGCGGTCGAAGTTCGTTTCCAACTCCTGCTCATCCCTGCCACCTATCAAGGAAAAATCGAAGTAAATCACCTGAAACGAGTTCTTCAGCGGTGTGGGATGCTGCTGAATCCAAAGCCCGTCAAACAGACGGTCGAACCGGTCCGCCTGCGCGATGTCATAATAAGCCCGCATCATGCTCACGAACACGCTCTTTCCGAAGCGGCGCGGACGGATCAGAAACAAGTACTTGCCTGTATCTTCCAGCAAGGGCAGATACATGGTCTTGTCTACATAATAAAAATTCTCGTTCCGCACTTCCTCAAAACGCGCCACTCCGTAAGGGATACCTTTTACTGCTTCCATAATTGTCATCGTTGAATCAAGCCATGACAAAAATAACACATATTATTCAAACTGACAAACTTTTGAATAAAAGAAAGGGAAGGGTAAATCAGGCATAGTCAGGCTTTCAACAGGGTGTTTCAGGTATCTTAGGTTCAAAGGCTAAGAATCTTAGCTTCGATGGCCAAGTATCCTATGATAAATGACCAAGTATCTTAAGATCCTCAAAGTATGCATGCAACCTTTTGTCTGCACAGGATGATCTCATTTGAAAAAGAGGACAATCATCCTATATTGAAAAGAAGATGATCTGTTTTTTAAAAGAAGTATATCCTCTTTGGGAAAGAAGAATATCTGCTCCGGTGAGTACTATTATTATTCTTCTTTCTTGGGTCTCTTATACAGCATCTGGATAATGGCATATACGTCTTTTCTGACTCGTAGCCGACATAAGAATACCAATGAAAGATATACCAAGGCAAACAGAATCACTTGAAGCGGGAAATATATGTGCAAAAGATTACCTAACAGATATATAATGCCGCATGTGGACAGAGATACTGAAAACACAGGCAGAATATCTAAAAGCTGTTGCCAAAAGGAATAAGACACATATCTGGAAACTAGAACTGCGTTAACCAGATAGATATTCAACTCGCTTACGACCATGCCACACAGGATACCGTACATACCCCAATGCATGCCCACTAACAGCAAGACTAACAGCATTCCCCATTTATAAAAACTCCAGCCGAATAGCAGCCGGCTTTTTCCTAAAGCGGCAATCGCATAATAATTGATGTTTTGCAGACAGACAAATAAACCACCTACACATAATAACTGAAAATAGGGTACAGATGCTTCCCACTTATCTCCATAAAGGAGTATAATGAGAGATGATGCCGTTTCGATGAGCAACATCATTAGCGGAAATGTAATAAAAGAAATGACACGGACACTCATCCTTACCATTTCACGCAAGCGTTCGGTTTCCGTCTGAAATCTGGAATAAACGGGGAACATGACTTGCACCAAGACGTTAGGCAAAGTATAATAAACGACATCACCCAGTTTTTTTGCTTGCGAGTACAACCCCATTTCCGTTGAAGAAAAGCGGCGGCCGATAATAAGTCCTTGTAAGTTTTTACAGGTTTCTTGCAGGATATTAGAAAAAAGGATGTAACTGCCAAATCCAAACAGTGTCCGTAATGACTGAAAAGAAAAACATAGAGAAGGATGCCAACGCGTATAAAGCCCATAAAATAAGACGGAAACGCCACTATATATCAGTTGTAAAAAGACCAGACTCCAGACGCCATATCCTTTAACCGCCATCGTAATGGCTATGAGCGCAGCAATGAAATAAGAAGAAACGTTTACTACTGCAATTTGCTTAAAAGCAAGCAGTTTTCGTAATCGGTTATTCTGGATTGTCACCAATGAGTTGATAATCAAAACGATTCCCCATATCCTTAACACCTCGTTCAATATCGGCATTCGATAAAAAGCCGCTATATGAGGAGAAAAAAGGAACAAAAGTCCATATAAAGTAATGGAAAACAGGAGATTCACATAAAAAATAGTGGAATAATCGGTCTGAGTCGGTTCTTTCTTTTGTATTAACGCACTTCCGAATCCGCCATCGATAATTGTCTGAGAAACAAGTATAAAAATGGTAAGCATGCCGATGCACCCGAAATCAGAAGGCATTAACAACCTTGCCAAAATCAGATTGGTCAAGAACTGGACAACCATCGAAATAAAACGGTCGGCTGTGGCCCACAGGGTTCCTGATATGACTTGCTTACCTAAACCTTCTCCCACTTCTATTATTTATTGGTTATCACATTACTGTATACTTACTTCTACACCCAGAATTTCTGTTCTTCTACACTTTCTTCATGCTGCTGTCCGCTCAATATCATCCTACCTATTTTCGATGCAAAGGCCACATCGTGCAAAGCGATACCTATATTATAAGCCAATATACGCTCTTCATCAGACTCACGTCCTTTGTTTTGGCCCAATAAAACATGCGAAAACTCATCGAACTGTTTGAAACGGTTGAAGTATTTAAACTCGCAAACGTGATTGCGGTCATCCGCAAACACTTTGTCGAAGAAAAGGTCGCAATTCTGAAAGCCTCTGGTATGCACTGGCACAACCAATACGCCCGGCAGGAAAGCCTCATCCGGCGCAAACAGTTCGTTGGCCACCGTCACGCAAGACACGACCACATCCGACTTTTGTATCAGTTCTACACATGAATCATAGACATGGAATGTTATGTTGGAATAGTCTTTAAAACGTTCTATAAACAAGTCTGCCTGGTCTTTATAACGTAGCAGATTGACATCAATAGGCGCATTGTTCAAAACCGCCGACAGACACAGCATCGTGGCACGTGCCGTATTACCCAGACCGATAAATCCATAAGTATGCGCATTTTGCTTCTGCAAATATTGAATGGATAAGGCTGCCATAGCCCCTGTACGCATTGTCGTTATCCATAAGCCGTCCATTAAAGCCAACAGTTTTCCATTCTCGGTGTCGTATAACAACAAGTCGCTCTGTAAAGAAGGTTTCCGCTCAGGATAACGGGAAACGACTTTCACTCCTAAACGTTGCTCGGAAGGCAGATAAGCAGGCATGGTGTTCATAAAGATATCGCCCGGCAACTTGATGCTGATTTTAGGCGGAAGCACGCACTCGTACTTATGCACCAAGGCTTCTTTTACCCAATCGACACAACTGCCCGGTGTAATATTCAATTCTTTGATGGTCTTAAAATCAATATATTGCATATTCTTTTCATTTATAGGAAAGAAGACAGTGCTTCTATCAATTTATTGTTGTCTTCCTGACCGCGCACCGCAATCCGGATATAGTTTTTTCCCTCGAACACTTTCTTGGCGCTGCAGTCTTTTATCAGTATATTCTTCCGCAAAAGACAGCGGGCCAATTCAGCGGAGGTATAAGGCGATTTTACTTCGCACAAAAAATAATTGGCCTGTGAAGGAATGACCCGCAGGAAAGGCACTGATTGCAAGGCGGCAAAGAAACGGCTACGTTCCTGAATGAACTTTCCGCAAGCCCGCCGGTAATCATTCTCATACTTTCCGAATATCTGCATGTAGAATTCCGCAAAAGAGTTGATATTCCAGATGGCTACGTCTTTCTTCATCCACCCAATCATCGCCTCATCACCTGAGGCCAATATGCCAAGGCGCAGACCGGGCACACCATACGACTTGGAGATGCTCTTCATTACCACCAGTTGTGGGTGGGCGCTCAAAATATCATTACGAAGTAAGGTGTTTTTATCATATCCTTCGCTGAAGTCAACAAACGACTCGTCAACTACCAGACGGATGCCTTTCTCCTCCGCCCACGCCAACAGACGTAACACATCTTGGAAAGGAATGAAATTTCCCGAAGGATTGTCGGGGTTTATCAACAACAAACACCGGATATCTTTGTCAGCAAAATAAGCCATCAAGTCATCTGCCGTATAGGCTAAATCGGGGTTTTGAGGAACGAATATCTCCAGACGATCTGCGTCATAGCGGTTGGGATATTCTTCAAACGTTGGAAGGATGACACCTACCCGACCTTGCAGATACTGCATCAATGACTTTATCAGCTCCGCCGCACCATTGCCAGCCACAGCATACTTACGGTCGATATGGAAATACTTGGCTATCAGCAGAGAATTGATACGCATACCCGAAGGATATTCGCTGAGCAATACATCAAAGTTGGCCCGTATCTCGTCTTTCAACTTTTGGGGCGGGAAGAAAGGATTGACCAGGTAACAGAAATCCAGCAGATTGGGAAAGCGCCAGTAGCCTCCATAACGTTTCTGATACAAGGGCAGCTGATTGTCTTCCGAGGCAAAAATAGTTTCAGCAATATCCAAGTCTTGAATGTCGTCTATCTCGTACCACTTTTCCCCTTCCAAAGGCAAGGCTTTCAGGTCGCATTTGTCCAGCAACGTGATGACACGCAATACCTGTTCGTAATATTCGTTGTTGCCCAACGCACGGGTGTAGGCTTCCAAAAAAGGCACATAACTGTTTTTCAAGAAGTCGCGGCTGAATTTATAGATGTTTACCGTCTTGTAATAGCTGTCCACCTCATCATAACGAAAGGCTTTCTTGGGCACAAAGTTCACGATGTTGTTATCCTCATCCAACTTCACCATCGTACCATCCATCCACGTCTCGTACTTGTCCACCAAAGCCAGGTTCGGATACGGATTGCTCACCAGTTTGTCCAACAACTGACCTTCGAATATCAAATCCGACTCGATGAGCAGCGTGTCATCCTCCTGCAATTCCTTTTTGGCCAAAGAGAGTGAATAGATGTTGTTAGTCTTGTCGTAAACCGGATTTTCTATATAAGTTATCTTCAGCCCTTTGTAGCTGTCACCTACATGAGCGCGAAGTTTTTCTCCTTCGTAGCCTATCACCAATATGACCCTCGACAAGTCCAAACGCGAAAGTTGCGTCAAGGTCCTGTCAATCAATGGCACATCGTTCACCTTCACCATGCATTTGGTATTGCTCCGCGTCAAGTCTCCTAAGCGTTTGCCCATGCCGGCCGCCAATATAATCGCTTGCATTTGCTATCTCATTAAATTGATTCTTATTCGACCTGCAAAGATAAGCATTTAAAATGTAAATCTCCGCTCGTTTTGCATGGACTTAAAGAAATAGTTGTACCTTTGCCGCAAATCTTACGAAAATATGCATTCAAAATTCAATATGTTGCTTCGTGCCGGATTGTGGGGCACGCCTATAGACGCCTCTTTGTTCGGAACTGAAACGGATTGGACGGAATTGTACCGTCTGGCCAAGGCTCAAACCGTGACAGCTATTCTATTGGACGGCATCCAAACGTTGCCGGCAGAATGCCGTCCGCCACGCGCTCTTTATCTGCAATGGTGCAGCGACCTGATGGTGATTGAGGAGAAAAACCATAAACTCAACCGAGAGCTGGCGAATGTGGTGGAAGTTGCCCGCCGGATAGGCGCTTGTCCCGTGTTGGTGAAAGGGCAGGGTGTCGCTCAATGTTATCGGGAACCGTTGCACAGGCAATCGGGCGACATAGACTTATACATCGGAGGTGAGAAGTTTGAGGAACTGAATAAAATCTTACGATCGGAAGCGACTTTTGAAGAGGAAGAGACATACAAACACACAACGATGACGTGGCACGATGTCACCATCGAGAATCATCATGTGCTTATCAGCCTCAGTTCTCCGTTTATGAACCGCAAATTGCAACGGCGAATCCGGCAGTGGCATGATAATCCGGCACTGCTGCGAACGGTCAGTGTAGAAGGATGTCAGGTGTACATGCCTCCTGTGGAATTTGATGTGGTTTACGTCTTGCTGCACGCGGTTCTTCATTTTCTGAATGAAGGCATCGGGATGCGTCATGTCTGCGACTGGATGTGCCTGCTCCACGCTTATGCCGGCAAGTTCGACAAGTCTCAAACGGCTGCACTGCTAAAGGAATTCGGACTGACCCGTGCCGCCCGTCTTTTCGGAGCAATTGCCGTAGAATATCTCGGTTTGCCGGCAAAGGATTTACCTTTAGCCTACCGGACTCAGGATCTATCTGACGCCCAATGGCTATTGAGCACGATTTTGCAGGAAGGCAACTTCGGACGCTATGACACGCAACGGAAGAAACGTCCCAAAGGCTATTGGAGAAGCAAATGGTACACTTTGATGCGAGCCATAACCCGCTGCATCGAAATGAGACGGCTGTCACCCAACGAAGCGTTCTGGTATCCTATCGCACTGACACAACACTCCATACGTGCCCAATGGAAAAAACGGACGAAAGGAAGGTGAAGAACCACTTACTGAGCCAACGGTTTCTTTCTCTTTTCTATCAGATAGTTCCACCGCAAATGCAACCCTATCCATAGAATGACATCGGCTACCAGCAACAGAGAACTGTTGACTCCCCAACGAACCAAAAGAATATTCGAACCGCTGAACAGCAAAGCCAAAGCGAGCAGTATCATCATGGCTTGCTTGGGCGTATAGCCGATGGCCAGCAATTTATGGTGGATATGATTCCTGTCCGGCTCAAACAAGGGCTGATGACGGCGGAAACGTACCAACACAACACGCACCACATCGAAGGCCGGAATAATCAGTGTGCTGAAAACAATGAAGAAAGCATGGCGCGTATAGGGCGCCACTTCGGGATTGTTCTGACAATACTTGATGGCCAGGAAGCAAATGGTATATCCCAAGGTCAGGCTGCCCGTGTCTCCCATGAATATTTTACGCGCCCGGTCGGCACTACCGAACACATTATAGAAGAAGAAGGGCACCAACACACCCAACATGGCAACAGCCAGCATGGAATAACTGCACATACCTTTCAGCATAAACAAAAGCGCCATGACCGCCAATGCCATACTGCTCAGTCCCGAGGCAAGTCCGTCAATGCCGTCTATCAAATTGATGGCATTGGTGATGAACACCACGACAAATACGGTAAGCGGCATGCCGATGTAGGCGGGAAGCTCATGAATGCCAAACAACCCGTACAAATCGTTTATCCAAAGATTGGACAAAGGGAAAAGACAGCCACAAAGTATCTGTATGACAAATTTCTGCCGATAGCGCACACCTACCAAGTCATCGGCTATGCCGGTCAGGTAAAGCATCATCATGCCACATACATAGAGTAACATTTCCACAAGCAGATAGGAAGCATAGACAGGGGCTATCGAACTACCTACCAACAAGCGGACGGCATACACCAGACAATAAGCCACCAATGCGGCCGGATAGAAAGAAACACCGCCCAGACGAGGAATGGCACGTGTATGCACTTTGCGGGCGTCAGGAATGTCGTATAAACGTTTACGCACTGATATCAACAAGATTCGCGGTATAATCAGCCGTGCGATTCCCACTGCTATCAGGAAAGTCAATATTACAAATAACAGATTCACGTCAAGTAGGTTTTAATTTTTCTGAAGAACAGCCGCCGCATAACGGAGTATGAATATTCAGATTTTCGCAAAGGTAGCGTTTTTTTTATTAACAGAAAAATTTTCCTCAGAAATCTTTTACACAGAAAGTGGTCTATATTCCCTTGACATTTAGTTTGTATGCCAACGTTTCATCAGCGGCAGCAAAAAACGTCTCAGCGGGCGCAAACGATACCACAATGCTCCTCGCCGCAACCATCGGGCATCAGTGCAATCCTGTACACGGCCATCCGGATGATAGATGTAACGTAACAAACCGATAATCTCGCTCCGTTTTACCCGCTCGACCCGAGCCAGATTGCCATCGCCCAACATCAGGCAGTCCTCTCCTTCACGGCCTATATAGCGATGGACCATATAATGGCCTTCCCAGTAATAAAAAGGACAGCACCAGGCCGGCAACTCACTATCGGCATCACATGGCACCAGCTCTACCAGGTCTTTTCCACCACGGATAAAGGGATACATGCTCCATCCGTCAATACGTACTTTCACTGCCTGACCGTGTCGCAACGCCTCAGCGGCCTCTGCCAGGAAGTCATTATTTACCACCAATTTCCTCATGCGCCAAAAATGGTTTTACACGACAAACGTGCGGCCTCGGCATTAGGCAAGCAAGCCAGATGGTAAACGGGAACGCAAGTCAACACATCATTCAGCACCTCGCTGATGCAATCGTACAGATGGTCATCGTAAGCAAAGTCGGGCGGACACGAAGGATGAAGCGCTCCATAGGCTTCCATTACGCGAAGCTTCTTTATCTCATTGTAAGGAGCTTGCGACAGACGTACACAACCGACCAGTTCGTAACACTCGGTCTTGTAGCAGGGCGTCTTGCCGCTCCAAGGACTACCGTACACAAAAGGACGCCCGTTATGGATACGCACAATGGGACTGTCATCGTTCAGCAGGGAAGCGCCTTCAATATTCTCACGCCACAAACGTGTGTGGGTACTCTTGCCCGTACCGCTTTCGCCCAGGAAGAGTACGGCCTTATCCCGATAGACAATGGTGCTGGTGTGGATGGCCACAGCTTTTTCCGGTGCCATCAGCACGCCCAAGGCTATCCAACATGCAAAGCGCAACAAATCCCGATCCAGATTGCCCGTGAAATAAGCCAACCGTTTACCGTCTTCCACCCACGCCTTCAACAAAGGCCCTTCTGTATATGAGGACTCGAACAAGTAACCACCCGCATAACGTCCGAAACGGGTACGAGTCTGCTCCATCTCCGTATGATACAACGGCTTCTGCAACTCAGGCGCACCCTCTGCAGCATACGTAAAGCGAAAGTGTGCTTCGCCAGTTGTCTCCACAGCAAACACACGGAAACCCGTTATCCCGGACACAGCCGTCACCAATGACTCTCCTTCTACTCGCAGGCGAAAGCCCGCTATCATATAATCTTGCTCCATAATATATATATAAATATATCCTGTTCGGTAAATGAGAATTTATCCGCCATCTCTATAATTTTCCAAATCAAACACCCTGTCGCAAACCTTCAGCGATGTCTCCCGATGAGCTATTACGATTAGGGTCAACTCACGATATTGCTCGGACAGTTCCTCCAACGCATGGTTTATCTCGTCCTCTGTCCGATTATCCAAGGCCGAAGTCGCCTCATCGAAGAACAACACTTCGGCCTCCTTATACAATGCACGAGCTATGCCGATACGCTGCTTCTGCCCACCGGAAAGACGGCTCCCGTATTCGCCAAGTGGGGTGTCCAGTCCCTGAGGCAAAGCATCGGCCCAGTCCTTCAAGCTTACTTGCTCCAACACCTGCATCACCCGCTGCCGGTCAGGCTGCGCATGTCCCAAAGCCACATTGTCCGCCAGCGAACCTTCTATAATAAATATTTCCTGCGGCACGTAACCTACCAGTTTGTGCCAGCTGGCACGGTTAGCCGGAGTCAGCCGATGTCCGTCTATCAGAATCTCACCTTCCGAAGGCGTCAGGAAACCCAGCAGGAGATTAAACAATGTTGATTTGCCTGAGCCACTCGGTCCTCGCACGCCAACGCGTTCACCTCGCCGGATGACCAGATTTATGCCTTTGAACAAAAGGCTTCCATCCGGAAAGGCAAAGCCAAGGTTTCGCAGTGTGATGCCCTCGGTGAAAGAAAAGGGAAGCTCTTCCTCCGTGTTCTTCTCCTCCGGCTCTTTCAGTCCTTCGGCCACCACCCGCACCGAATGTGCGGCATTCTGCAGCAACACCCAACTGTTCAGGATGCTGCGCATGGCAGGTATCAGACGGAAGGCTGCTACGGCAAACACACCGCTCACTACACCCAAATCACCCTGACCTACGCTTATCAGCAAGCCAATGCCTACCACAATGGCGGCTTCGGAGAGGAATTGCGGGAACAAATGATAGCGCTCCATGCGCAGGCGACTGTGCAGAATGGAGCGCATACCTTGATCGAACGAGACGAGCGATGCCCCGAACGCTTGCGCAACCTCCAACTCAACATAGCCACGGAAAGCTTCTACCACCGTGCGACTCTGCTTGCGACGCGCTTCCAGCTCTTCCTGTCCATAAAGGCGCAGACGGCGGCGCACCACCACACTATACAGAATGGCTACAGGCACAAAAGCTGCACAAAGCAACAGACCGGCCATCGGCTCCCATACCACGAGAGCTATCATCATAAACAGAATCAGCACCCCATCGCCCGCCATACGGAAAAGCGGAGCCAGCACCGAGAGGCAGAAAGTGTAACATATGTAGTTCACTTCGTGTCCCAACTGCACACTGCTCTTCGAACGGAGGAAAAGCAATCCGCGATGATAGTAATTGATGAACATGCGCCGGCTGAAATCGCGATACACTTCCAACTGAAAGCCACTCTCCACTCTTGCCAGCAACACTACCAGCCCATTTTTCACCACGACAAAGGCCATGACACCCAGACAGAGCAACAACATTTCGCCCCGCGATCCGCCCGGTTTGAGCACAGCCAACAGCAAAGGTATCAGCGCCGCCACACCGGCAAAGTCCAATATGGCACGTACCAGCACAGCCAGCGCTACCCACCCACTCCTTCGGCGAGCCTTGACAGGCAACAGTGTGAAAATTTCCTTTATCATAATCGGGGACAAAGGTAGTTTCTTTCCGTGATTTGTGCAAATGTTCGCTTCATTCTCCACGCACCTTTCCCCTTACACTTCACCATTCCCTAAGGAATGACGGTTTATAGAGGAACGTCAGATTGGGATACACCCTCCCATCGGCACATACCAACTGAACGGCACACAGGAAATGACGAAAGAAAGATGCATGAGTGAAGAAAAGTTCCGAGACAGAGCTGGCATAGACTCCCGGATAACGGAACACTTCCTCCATATCGGCCATCTGCAAGAAATTGCAGGTCGGGGAAAGGCTTTCGGCCAACTTTGCATAAGCAGGAACAGAAGCCAATGTATACCCCTGCTCCAGCCCCTCCACATAAACCGTGAGAGAAGCCACATCGGCCGACAAAAGCAATGCTCCCTGATAAAAACGCGCATAAGCGGGCGTGGCCTTCAACGTCCGGCCCAATGCATGCGAAAGGACAGAATTGGACGGCAAGGCATACACCCTGGTGACTTCGGTCTGCTCCAACCATTCCTGTAACTCACGCTCTGCATAGAAAGCGTCCTTCAGCTCTACCCGCAAAACCGCACAAGGTTCCGTACGTAATGTGTCAGGAGAATGAAACAGGCAGGACATCAAACTTTTCGCCGCATGGCGCCCCAAGTAGTTCACCAGCCTTTCGTTATTACGCCTCACCCGTAACGTTCCCGCCGTTCCCAACGTATCCTTCAGTGTTTTTTCATCAAACACGGGCGACAAACCATCGATGGCCCAGCGTGTATAAAAGAACGTGGAAGCAGGCAGATGGGACATGGAAAAGCTCTCCACCGGTTCCTGCGCACGCAGGACATTAAGGAATGTTCCCGCGGAATCCGGCTCATAACTGATTCCCGAGCAATAGACGGCATCCGGCTCCAGCTTCAGATGAAACTCCATCCAACCCTCCAGGCGCGAACGGCCCGACACGACATCGGGAACCAAATCGGCCTCAGTCCTGTCCATCTGGAGATAAAGCATAGGACCTATGTCGGTGTGTTCTTCCCGATATATATCCCGGAAAGAAGAAAGCTGCAGCAACGCTTTCTTACTCCGGTAAGCATCGATAGACCGTTCTACCAAATGCTTCTGAAAGCTCAGCACCAAAAAATCACGCGTAATCCATACAGACAGAAAATGTCCGCCGGACAGAGGATAAATGGCCAAAGTATAGCCTTTATAATCAAAATATTTGGGAGTATAACGAGAAGCATCCAACCGCTTGCAGAAAGACTCGAGCATCTCCTTGTCGCCTGGAGCCAGCTTACAATACATCACCTGATTCCAAAACGTGTCCGGACGATGGAAGCTAATAAGCACTTCATTCATCTCGCGACTCAATCCGTGAGGCACTTCTTGAAGAAGCGTCTCCAAATGCTCCCTGACGTAAGCGAACAGAGCGGAAACACGCAAATTGTGTCGGTCCTCACTGCATGCCATCTGATCAATGGCACGCACCACATCCGCCATGCGGTCTGTATCAAATACCGCCACGGCATCTTGGGGGACCAGTTCATAGAGGTCGAAACGTCCACGTTCCTCGGCTCTATCCAAAGTCCGCAAGGAATATAAAACAAAACCCGCACATAGCAAGACTATACACGTTACGAACAAAATACGTATGAATGGGCGAGACTTCATGGTGTCAGTTTATCAATCCGACACAAAAATAAGAAACTTTTGCTAATAAAACAAAACTTTGCGAAAAAAGTTAAAATCAAAAATCAACAACTAACCCGTCATAAGCAAAATGAATAGTCGGAGGAAGCGTATGCTCTATTTCCGCATGGAGTCCCGCATGATGACCCATGTGGACAAAATAGGTCTGACGCGCACCGATACGGTCCGCTGCTTCCAAGGCCTGAGATATGGACTGATGAGTAGGATGGGGCTTTACACGCAAAGCGTTCAGGACCAATACATCTACCCCCCGGAGATATTCGTAAGACGCATCGGGCATGGAGAGCATGTCTGTCACGTAGCCCAAACGACCTCCGATACGATACCCTAAGATAGGCAAACGCCCGTGGATTACCTGCAGAGGCATCACCTCCGTACGCCCCACATGGAAGGGCGTACCCGCACACACTTCCTTCAGAAAGATGCGTGGCACTCCCGGATAAGTGTGCTCTACAAAACAATAAGGCATACGGGCACGCAAATGGTCCGCCGTATAAGCATCAGAATAAATAGGAATATCCCCGAATCGGCCATAGGGACGTAAATCATCCAATCCGCCCACATGGTCATAATGTTCGTGTGTCACCAGGACCCCATCTATCGGTCCGAAGAAACCTGAACGCAACATCTGATAGCGAAAATCAGGACCACAATCCAACAATAATGTCTCGCCCGTGTCCGTATGAATCAGTGCAGAGGTTCGCAAACGATTATCACGTGGATCGTCCGAAGTGCATACAGGACAGGTACATCCTATCTCCGGTACTCCCGTTGAAGTACCTGTTCCTAAAAATAAAAGTTTCATAGACAACTATTTGAATTCAGCCTTTCCACACTTATAAAAAATTCACCTCCGGATGTATCTCTATACCAAACTTATTCCACACAGCCTTCTGCACTGCATCGGCCAGGCGCAACACATCGGCTCCTGTGGCCCCTCCCCGATTTACCAACACCAACGCTTGTCCGTCATGCACAGCCACCGGCCCCAGTTTACATCCCTTCCATCCCGCCTGTTCAATAAGCCAAGCAGCAGGCACTTTGACACGCCCGGCATCCATCTCATAACATGGCATCTGAGGATAAGCAACGCGCACTGCTTCGTAATACATACGGGAAATGACCGGATTGACAAAGAAACTTCCTGCATTGCCTTGCACTGCAGGATCGGGCAACTTACTCCGACGGATACCGATAATAGCCTTACGCACACGCTCCAACGTTATCTCACCTTCGGCCAACTCCTGGCGCACATTGCCATAATCCAACTTGAAACACGGATGCTTACTCAAACGGAAATTTACATAAAGCATGAACAGGCCTTTCATGTCCGCCCGTTTAAAGAGACTCGTCCGATATCCATATCCACACTCCGATGCTTCGTATATCCGTCTGCCCCCTTTCCTATCCAAGGTTTCAACGGAAATAATCAGATCTTTCACCTCCACGCCATAAGCACCGATGTTCTGTACGGCAGCGGCACCTACCTCACCAGGAATCAGAGACAGATTCTCGGCTCCATACCAGCCGCGATCTACACAAGTCTGTACGAACTCATCCCACACTTCACCACTTCCCACACGCACTTCCACGTGGTCAGCATCCTCATGCATTACCTCCACGCCCCGTATGGCCGAATGTATAAAAGTCCAGTCATAATACGGGTGGGTAAACAACACATTGCTTCCCGCGCCAATACAGAAATAAGGCCGCTTCTGCAAAAGCCCGTCCTTCACCATCCGCTTCAACTCCTCTTCCGAATGATAATCGACAAACCGGGCGGCATAAGCTTCAATACCAAAAGTGTTGTGAGATAATAATGAATACATAATAGTCTGAAAATGGTCCTTCATTTACATGCTCGAGTCCTCATACTTATACAGTTCCCACTGCCCCTTCCGTTTCCTGAAATAAAGAATGTTGGAGTAACCATTACTCACCCCATTCACCTTCAGTATTTTAGTGGTAGAAAGATCATCGTTACGCTGTCCGTAGTTGATGTTGGAGAGTTTGTCCACAGGTAAGGTTGGACGGAAAGCAAACCAGCGAGCACGGTCCAACGTGGTTTCCAAGATGGAAAATTCATCATCCGGATCAATCGTTATAAATTGCAAAGGCTCGTGGATGTGCTCGCCTTCATAAACGCTATCCTTGGCAAAGCGTTCATAAAAAGTCACAAAATTGTCATCCTCCTCCGATTCTTCCATGTCACGCAGGTTCATTGCCTCCAACATCCACACGCCGTTCTGCATGCGCTGGAAATAATAACGCTTCACCTTGTGTGGACGCAAAAAGATCCATTCGACCTGCACAGACGAAAGACTGGTATCACCTACCAAATCCATGTCCTCTTCACGATCGAAAAGCAATGTGTAACACGTCTGCCCCGCAAAGAGCGAATCGTGCCGCCATTGCTCCCGTTCAATTTTCAGCGGAGTGTCTCCCTTATAATAAGGTAAGGGGAAAACCGTACGCTGACGCTGGAAAAGAGTATCCGTGGCATAGTTAAAGATAAAATCATCAAAAAGCTCGTCCGCTTCCACCCAACGTGGAGAATTATCTTCGACAGCCACGGTATCCCTAGAAGCGACATGCTCTTGAGCATTCCATGCAGCAGTGTCCACCATCGAAGTGATCGCATCAAAAGGATCCATCTTCAACTTGCGGTTTCCACACGACAACAAGAATAAGAGCATGAAACAACCCGTCAGAATCTTTCTCATCAGGAAAATGACAACTTTTTTACCAAAGCTCTTACTTGCCCAATCTTGCCCGAAGTTTCTCCAGCATATCTACGGTCATCGAAGCCAGGTCATACTGGGGTTCCCAGTCCCATTCACGGCGTGCACACGAATCGTCCATGCAGTCAGGCCAACTGTCGGCAATAGATTGCTTCAGAGGATCTACCTCATACTCCATCTCGAACGTCGGCACGTGCTTCTTTATCTCCGCGTAGATAGTCTCTGGCGCAAAACTCATCGAAGCGATATTGAAAGCGTTGCGGTGCACCAATCTTGAGGGATCGGCTTCCATCAGTGTAATGGCAGCATGCAAGGCATCGGGCATATACATCATATCCATCAGCGTACCAGGCTTGATAGGGCATATGAATTTTTCACCCTTTACGGCCGAATAGTAAATGTCCACCGCATAATCCGTCGTACCTCCTCCCGGAGGAGTCACATTGGAAATGATGCCAGGGAAACGCACAGCACGCGTATCCACCCCATACTTCAGGAAATAATAATCACTCAGCAACTCTGTGGTTACTTTTGTAATGCCATACATGGTACGCGGACGTTGTATTGTGTCCTGAGGTGTCATGACATGGGGTGTGTCCGCACCGAAGCTTCCGATAGAGCTAGGCGTAAACACAGAGCATTTATACTCGCGGGCCACTTCCAGCACATTCCACAATCCGTCGATGCCTATCTTCCATGCCATAGAGGGACGACTTTCGGCCACTACGGAAAGTAGAGCAGCAAGATTGTAGATAGTATCAATGTGATACTCCTTCACAGCCATCTCCAGAGATTGACGGTCCGTCACATTGGTACGGGCTGAAGGACCCGACTCCAACAACTCACCCTTGGGTTCAGCGCCCACGATGTATCCGGCCACTACATGTTCGCCACCATATCTTTTTCTCAATTCCATTGTCAGCTCGGAGCCAATCTGCCCCGTAGAGCCTATCACCAAAATATTCTTCATAAAAATAACTCGATTTATGTTCTGTTCTTCATGTCCTTAAATTCGGGGACAAATATACGAAATAGATTTCGGATATTTTCCTCTTTTACGATTCATTTATATCCGCTTCTCCGCGATTGGATCAGCTATGGGCCATTATGATTGCATGAACGGCCAAGCATAAATTCTACACTTGGCCGTCTTCTGAATATTTCTACACTTTATATTATTTCAGCACTCCAAGTTCCTTGCCGACTTTGATAAATGCTTCGATGCACTTGTCCAGATGTTCACGCTCGTGTCCGGCCGATATCTGCACACGGATACGTGCCTGCCCCTTCGGCACCACGGGATAGTAGAAGCCCGTGACGTAAATGCCTTCTTCCTGAAGACGTGCGGCATAGACTTGCGAAAGCTTGGCATCGTAGAGCATCACGGCGCAGATAGCGCTCTGCGTGGGCTTGATATCGAAGCCCGCTTCCGTCATGCGCGTACGGAAATATTCCACATTATCCACCAGCTTGTCATGGAGAGCATTACTTTCCTTCAACATCTTGAATACTTCAAGGCTGGCACCGATAACGGCCGGAGCCACAGAGTTGGAGAACAGATACGGACGGCTACGTTGACGCAACAAGTCGATGATTTCCTTGCGGCCTGTGGTAAATCCGCCCATGGCCCCGCCAAAGGCTTTTCCTAATGTACCTGTGTAAATGTCTACCCGTCCGTAGGTATTGTAAAGTTCGCTCACACCATGTCCCGTAGCGCCAACCACACCTGCCGAGTGTGACTCGTCCACCATGACCAACGCGTCATACTTCTCTGCCAGGTCGCATATCTTGTCCACAGGAGCTACATTGCCGTCCATAGAGAAGACTCCATCCGTTACAATAATACGGAAGCGTTGCGCCTGAGCTTCTTGCAAGCAACGTTCCAAATCGGCCATATCCGCATTGGCATAGCGATATCTCTTAGCTTTGCACAAGCGCACACCATCAATGATAGAAGCGTGATTCAGCGAATCGCTGATGATGGCATCCTCTTCCGTAAAGAGCGGTTCGAACACGCCACCGTTCGCATCGAAACAGGCCGCATAAAGTATCGTGTCTTCCGTCTTGAAGTAATCGGAGATTGCAGCCTCCAATTGCTTGTGAATGTCCTGCGTACCGCAGATGAAACGTACGGACGACATGCCGTAGCCCCGACGCTCCATCATTTCCTGCGCAGCTTTGATAAGACGCGGATTGTCTGACAAGCCTAAGTAGTTGTTGGCACAAAAATTCAGCACCGGTTTCCCGGCTACGTCTATCACAGCCCGCTGCGGACTTTCAATCAATCTTTCCTCTTTATAAAGTCCAGCCTCTTTAATCTCTGCGAGCGTCTGTGCCAGATGGTCTTTCAATTTACCGTACATGATTTATTTCCTCCTATTTATTATATGTTTATTAATGTCTATAATTGTATGACAAAGTTCCGAATTATTTTCGAGATATGCAACTATTCGCCTCCCATTTGATTATGCCGACTCAAACTATCGCAAAGGGCTCATCAATCTTCCGCGAAACGCCCTTCAAAGCATCGCGCAAGAAAAGGCTATTGTTTCTTCATCACGCTGTTCACAACCCGGATAGACGATACCAATTTGTTGGTCGAAGTAAAGACATCCACATTCCATACGTGTGAAGAACGTCCTTTGTGGACAATAGTCCCCACGGCCCGCACCGTATCCCCCTCGTGAGCCGAAGAAATATGATTTCCACTCACCTGCATTCCTACGACTATCTCATCCGGCCGGCAAAGCAACATCGAGCCCAGCCCCGCAACCGTTTCAGCCAAAGCCAAAGTGGCTCCTCCATGCAAAATGCCAAACGGCTGACGAGTCCGATGGTCTACCGGCATAGTGGCTTCTACACGATCATCGGAGACATAGGTATACTGAATGCCCAGATTCCCCATCAATGCGTGGCTAGCCTGTGCATTCAAAACGTCAAGTGGAATCTTGGTCGCATGAATTTCGGAAAGAATCAGCTTCTCCACAGCCTGCGCCACCCCATCTTCTTCATTGGTAGCCGTCGTATAATCCGCACAAGCCTTCACCGAATCGACCGAGTTGCCCATCGCGATGCCCATACCGGCCAATTGAATCATGGCCACATCGCAGACTCCGTCACCAAATGCTATCACCTCCTCACGCTTCATGCCCAAAGACTCCAGCAACACGCCTAACGTATTGGCCTTATCAATACCACAAGGCACCACCTCTAAAAAATAGTCCTCAGACCGAAAAACATCAAGCACGCCGTCCAACCTTTTCCTCCAATGCTGCTCCAAACCGATTAACGCCCCTTCATCATCACTTACCAACATACATTTGCACGGAGCAAAATCAACGGCCGTTGAGAAGTTTTCCTCCGGAATGATTTTCAATCCGTTAAGTTCCGCCTCATTCTTCACATGCCCATCATTCGGATTGTTAGTAATCAGAGTATCATCATGATAAGTAAAAATAGCGAAACCGTTCTTATTGGCCTTTTTCTCAAGATAAGGCAACATCTCCGGATTAATTCTCCGTTCGAACAGAATCTCACCGTTACTGGCATTGATAATCTGGCCACCGTTGTACGAAAGGATAAAGCCACCATACAATCCCAGTTCGAGCGACTTAGCCAACGGCAACAAACCATAAGTCGGCCTGCCGGAAGCCAATACAATACGTACGCCCATTTGCTGCACTTTCAATAATGCAGACAAAGTACGTTTACTTACTTTCTTTTCTTCATTAAGAAGAGTGCCGTCCACATCGAGAACCAATAATTTGTATTTCATAGTAAGCGATATTTTAAATTGAGATTTTTCAAAGATAGCTCTAATCTTTGAATTTCTGCCATCTATACACTTAAAAAAATGCAAATAACGATATAACAACAACCGATCAGACAGGAGCATAAACACTTCCTTCTTCCAATAGCCTATAAGGTATCTGCAAATTTCGGCATTCCGCTAAAATCCGTTCCCGATAAAACGATGATACAGAGCTATCTATGATTACTTGGCGAAAAGCGAACAAGCCGGACAATTCTGATAAGCTTCCCCTGTACCCCTTGGAAATATATGCATAATCTACGGGCAACTGGACGTCCGCCACCTGATTTCTCCATCTGTTATCATTCAGCAGGCAAACACGTACGCCTCGAAAGGAAATAATTTTATCACGAAACGTCACGTCATCCTCGCTATAATCACTTGTCACGATTTGTGGGGCATTCAAGCGGAGCCGCCTCCAATGCGCTTCCAATGAACGAAACATCCAAGAGGTATCAGGCAAGCTATCTGCACAAACCAGCCACGACTGTGAACTTCCTGTAAGACAATGAACCGCAGGACATCCACGGACATTATAGAAAGCCAATCCCGGTTTAGGAGTATTACTCCAAATGCACCAATTATTATAGGAAAGCAGCAACAAAACCGATATCAGTGCCACCTTCATATTCCAAGCTGTACGAATTAAAAGCGCCCGATAAACCAACAACATGACAACATAAAACAATACAACCATCCACACATCAATCCACCAATGATCGACTGAAGCATATGGCCACTGTTCAATACATCGCAACCCATTGTTTTGCAATTGAATCATCTTTTCTGTGACCCAAGCGACAGGAAGTTGAAGTGCCGGGAAAGGAGTAAGCAATAACAATAATACCCCCGCATACATAACCAATGAAACCATCGGAATGACCCAAAGATTGGTTACAAGAAAATGCGTTGAAAAACGCCCAAAGTAAAGAAGGACTAAAGGAGCTGTTCCGATTTGTGCGGCAACCGACACACACATCAATCCCCACAACTTTCTGACCATCGAATTAGATGCTGAACATAGGCCATACAACTTAGGATAAAAGATCATAATAGCAGCAACCGAAAGGAAGGATAACTGAAAGCCGACATCGAATAGCCAACAAGGATTATAAAGCAACATACAGAAAGCCGCGATAACCAAAGTGTTAGCAGACAAAGGCTTTTCCGATTGCAAACACGATAATGCCAAAATAGAAAACATCACCACTGAACGAACTACCGAAGGCGACATTCCGGTAATAAATGCGAATCCCCATAAAAGTAGAATTATGACTAGCAGTAAAATCGGTTTCAGATAGCGGAAGCGTTTCCATAACGGCCTGAACATAAACCAAAACAACGCATACAAGAAACCGATATGCATTCCTGAAAGAGCCAACACATGACTGGCTCCCGTCACAGAATAAGTTTCAATGATGTCTTCACTTAAATCATCTTTGTCTCCTACTGTTAATGCAGAAAGGATTGCCAATTCTTCTCGTTGAAAGCCCAATCTGCCATAAGAATCTACAATCCTTTCACGTTGATCCAATGCGCGTTGGGAAAAAGAAAGATCCAACTGATGGGAAATAGGCTTCCAATGACCTGCCGCCACATATCCTGTACCACAAACGCCTCGATGTCGAAGAAAACGGGCATAATCAAATTCGTCTGGATTATTGTTATTGCGAGGTGGTGTCAAATGAGCATTAATCCACAACACATCACCTCTCTTCAGATTTTTGGAAACAGAATCTTTCTGAAAATAAAGTAAAAACAGCTTTCTCCGATTTAAACGACTCATTACAGAATCGTTCACCCAAATTTCATTGACAACCGAACGACAAAGAATGCTCCGAGACTTCTCCTCCGGATGTTCTTCTATTGTTATCCGATAGACAGCTTCCCCCTCATAGAATGGAAAATCCAATGCGCTCAACTTCCACCCCATCAGTACAAAACCTAAAGCCGCACAGGAAAGAAGCATGACAACACTAAACGAAGCGTGCAAATTACGATAGAAACAGACCAATAAGGAAATGAGAAGCAGAATACATACACCAATAAACGCTTCTATCGAAAGGGCATATGGATAAATATCTCCACACACCACACCTATCCCCAACATAAGCAAAAGTCGGAGAAATGGATACCGCTGTAATACGTGACCGAACAAATGAATCTTCCGAATTATAAAGACTTCAATGCATGAATCATCTCTTCCGGCACTGGTGCTGAGAAGACAGCATTACCTGCCACCAAAATATCTGCGCCGGCATCTATAAGTCGTTTGCCGGTATCTAAATTAACCCCTCCATCTACCTCTATCAGTGCATCAGAATGAGATAATTGAATAAGTTCACGCAACTCACACACCTTGTCAATCGTATGTTCTATAAATTTTTGCCCGCCAAAACCAGGATTAACTCCCATTACCAATACCATATACACTTCGGGCAAAATATCTTTTAGCATCAGTATCGGAGTTGCAGGATTTATTGTAACCGCCGGCTTCATACCCGCTTCACGGATTTGCTGTACTACGCGATGCAAATGAGTACACGCCTCGTAATGTACATTCATAACGTAAGCACCGATAGCCTTTACCTCCGGAATAAACTTTTCCGGATTCACAATCATCAGATGCACATCCAACGGCTTGCAGGACAATCGTGCCACATGTTTTAAAACCGGGAAACCAAAGGAAATGTTCGGTACAAACACGCCATCCATAATATCCAAATGCAACCAATCAGCTTCGCTTCGGTTTATCATCTCAATATCTTTGCTCAAATTACCGAAATCAGCAGATAGCAAAGAAGGAGCAACAAGTGGTTCCATAAGTTATACTATAATATTGTATAAAAAAGATTTCCTGATTATTGAACATTGAAATCATTACTCAAACGGTATCCACGCAATAGTTCATCAATTTTCAATCGCTTCTTACCTGGCAACTGCAATGAGTGTACTCCCACAAAACCATCCGTAGCCGCAACATGCAAATAAGTCTTTCCGTCCGTACGGATGCTACCAGGAATCAAATTGTGAGCTTGAATAAATTTTTCCGTCTCAAATATCTTCAAAACGACTGTATTTCCATCAGGTTGCTTCAACTCTGTCCACGCTGCAGGATGAGGAGCAAGCCCTCGCACAAAGTCATAAATACGTTTTACTGGTTGCCGCCAATCAATACGGCAAGTTTCTTTAAAAATTTTGGGAGCCGGACGCAGCTCACCCGTCACAGTCATCTTTTCCTGCGAAATAGACTTCACTGAACCATCTAAAATAGCATCAACGGTATCTACCACCAATTGCCCTCCCAGCATCATTAGTTTATCATGCACCACACCCGCATCATCTGTATCAGCGATAGGAACACGTATTTGCCGAATGACTTCACCCGTATCAATCTCATGCTTCAAAAAGAATGTCGTGATACCTGTCTCTGTATCTCCGTTGATAACTGCCCAATTTATAGGAGCTGCCCCCCGATATTGCGGCAATAAGGAAGCATGGAGATTAAAAGTCCCTAATCGCGGCATATTCCACACCACTTCGGGCAACATACGGAAAGCCACCACTATTTGCAAATCCGCTTTCCATGCGCGCAAAGCCTCCACGAAAGTTTCATCTTTCAGTTTTTCCGGTTGTAACAAAGGTAGTTGATGCTCCAATGCATATTGCTTGACCGGTGAGAACTGCAACTTATGCCCCCGTCCGGCCGGTTTGTCAGGCATCGTAATTACGCCTACTACATTATATCCACCTTCCACCAAACGGCGCAATGACTCCACCGCAAAATCAGGAGTGCCCATATATACAATTCGCAATGCTTCTTTTTCCATTTGAAACCCTTATTATTAAAGTTTTTACATGGCAATATATCCCGCTTGCCTATGCTTATCTCACCAAACTTTATTGCAAAAGTAACAATTTGTTTCAAATTAGAAGCTGTTCTTTACGAAAATAAGTTTCCGGCTTTTATTATTCATCAGAATAATGCACCAGTACCTCCCGGTATGCATTGAATATCTTCGACTTAGAAACAAATCCCAAGTAATGCCCTTCCTGATCCACCACAGGAAGATTCCACGCTTTGGTATCGTCAAAAGTCTGCATTACCTGTTCCATACTTTCCGTATTGTATAAACGGGCGGGAGGAGACGTCATGAAACGACTCACCGTAAACCGATGATATAATTCCTGCCTGAACATGATGTTACGAATGTCATCCAACAGAACAATGCCCAGCAAATTGCGTTCTTCGTCTATCACCGGAAAAACATTGCGATGAGACTTGGCTATAGCTTTTACCATATCTGCCAAGTCCATTTCCGGACGAACCGAAACGAAGTCTGTTTCCACTACATTTTCCATCTTCATCAACGTCAACACAGCTTTATCCTTATGATGGGTCAGCAATTCCCCCTTCTTAGCCAAACGCATGGAGTAAATACTATGAGGTTCAAAAACAATAATGGTCAGATAAGCACTGACAGAAACTATCATCAATGGTAAAAACAAATCGTAGCCACCCGTCAACTCGGCTATCAAAAAGACACCGGTCAACGGAGCATGCATCACTCCACTCATAACCCCTGCCATACCCATCAAAGCAAAATTCTTTTCGGGCAAATAAGCCGTAACATCAAATTCATTACTGAAGTGTGAGAATACAAATCCCGCAATACACCCTAAATAAAGCGAAGGCGCAAAAATACCACCACAACCTCCACCTCCGTTTGTTGCACTTGAAGCAAACACCTTGAAGATGATTATCAACATTAAATAAATCAACAACAGATTGCTATGTCCATAAAACAAGGAGTTGTTCATTACCGTATCCCATTCTGCATTACTGGTCCCGTTCAACAACAGCTCTATCGTATCGTAACCTTCTCCATAAAGAGGGGGAAAGAGGAATATCAGCACACTCAACATGATTCCTCCTAAAGCCAATTTTGTGTAGGGCTTTTTCAAACGGCTAAATATGCCTTCCAGACGGCTCATCGCACGAGTGAAATACAAAGACACCACCCCACAGAAAACACCCAGCATAATAACGTAGGGTATACGTCCCAATTCAAAAGGTTCATCCAAATGGAAACGGAACATGGCTTCTTGCCCCGTGACTACGTAAGAAAGCGTGGCTGCCGTAACCGATGTTATTAACAAGGGAAGCAAAGAGGTCATGGTCAAATCGATCATCAAGACCTCTAAAGTAAACACCAGACCTGCAATGGGCGCTTTGAAAATGCCGGCTACCGCACCTGCCGCGCCACACCCCACCAGCAACATCAGCGTACGGCGTTCCATCTTGAACAAGCTACCCAAATTGGAACCGATAGCTGAGCCTGTCAATACAATAGGCGCCTCAGCACCCACAGAACCGCCAAAACCAATGGTAATGGAACTGGCTAGAATAGATGACCACGTATTATGACGCTTGATACGGCTCTGCCTGCGCGAAATGGCATAAAGAATCTTTGTAACACCATGGCTAATATCATCTTTTACGACATAGCGCACGAACAAGCCCGTCAGGAAAATGCCCACAACCGGATATACCAAATACAAATAGTTGGCTTCCGTTGTATTAAAGTTGTCCGTCAGAAACTCCTGTATCCAATGAATCAACAATTTCAGCAACAAAGCCGCCAAGGCGGTAAATATGCCGACCAAGAAACTAAGCACCAATATAAAATGCTTCTCCTTGACATTTTTCTCACGCCAAGCCAAGAATCTCTGTAACCAGTTACGTACGTCTGTTTTCATTGCCTCACGGTCTGATTATTTGAATAATACCCCCCTCGCCTAACTTGATGATACTCGACGGTTTGGGATTACTCTTCTCGTCCTGCCGATAGTGCACTATATAATCTACAGACGACTTGATCTCTTCACTGATTTCACTAAAATTATGAGGTGACGGTTGCCCGCTTATATTAGCCGATGTAGACACTATCGCCTTACGAAACTGTCGGCACAAACGGCTGGAGAACTCTTCGTTGGTCACACGTATACCTACACTGCCATCTTCGGCCAAGAGGTTCGGAGCCAAGTTCCGGGCTCCCGAATAAATAATGGTAAGCGGCTTATCAGCTACGTCTATCAGATCCCATGCCACCTCGGGTACATCCTGTACATAGAAGTCCACCTTTACCGGCGTATCAACCAATACCAGCATCGCTTTGCTATCGGCACGTTGCTTTATTTCATATACACGTCGCACCGCTTCCTCATTGGTAGCATCGCAACCGATTCCCCAAATGGTGTCCGTGGGATACAATATTACGCCACCTTCACGCATCACCTGACAAGCATTCTTAATATCCTCATTCATTTTCGTATTCACCTTTTATCTATTAACGAAACGCAAAAATACAAAATTCACGCCGATAACAAAATCCTTTTATCCAAAAACTCCGCACCCGATATCACTTTCACACAAGCAAAACGATTCACTCTTCCTACGTAAGGATTGCAACTATGACTAAACTAAATTGTTAAAATAGTCAAGCGCGAATGATGTAGGCCAGGGCATAGCCCTTAAAAAATCTCCATCATTCGCGCCTGAAAGTAAAAAGCGGATCGCGTTTTGAATTTTACTTCTGCATATCCAAATAACGTTTTAGTGCCTCCAAATAATAATAATCCGCATAGTTGATGGGAGTATCAATTTCAGAGCCATGAGGCAAGGAACCTGTGGAGTGCATCAGCACATATCCGTTATTGGTTCCTTTCTCAGCCAGGTAATTCTCACCAGACAAGTTCTTAAGCAAACGTTCGGCGTATTGGTAGTATTTTTGTCCATCAGGAGCCAGAGTGCTCAACTCCAACATGGCAGAAGCGGTAATAGCCGCCGCAGAAGCATCGCGAGGAGTCTCAGCGGTAGCGGGAGCATCATAGTCCCAATAAGGAATGCTATCATTGGTCCGAACACGACTCATAATCATGTCTGCCACATGAATTGCCTGTTGCAGGAACTCCGTATCCTTAGTTTCACGGTAACACAATGTATAGCCATAAACCGCCCAGCTCTGCCCACGTGACCAAGACGATTCATCATTCTTGCCCTGATGAGTTCCACGGCTCTCTACTGTTCCGTCATTGTTGTAGCTGACTACATGATAACAAGTATAATCCGGACGGAAATGATTTTTCATTGTCGTGCGTGCATGTTGTACGGCTATGTCGTAATACTTTTTATCGCCACTCAGTTTACTGGCATTGAACAGCAAATCGAGATTCATCATATTGTCAATGATGACAGGATAATTCCATTTGCCGAAATCCCAAGAACGGATACAACCGATTTTGGAGTCAAACCGTTTGCTGAGCGTCTCAGCCGTTTCTATCAACACACGGGCAATGGTGTCATTGGGTGCCAGGCGCTGAGCATTGCCATACGCGCAATTTATCATAAATCCCAAATCATGCGTTCCGGTCAATTGACGGATGGGATACAACAAATTGGTATAACGGACAGCCTGTGACATCAATGTTTCATCGCCAGTCAGCTCGTAAGCATACCAAAGACTGCCAGGAAAGAAACCGCTTGTCCAGTCCACGATACCACACAGGCGCCGTTTACCCAAGCGCTCCGGTCCGGGAACAGGATGTAAGGAGTCTGCATTGACATCGGTTTCTAACTGGCGTTCCAAAAACTCCACATCATATCCCGTCCATGTACAACGAGGCATGGGCATGGCTGTTGAGTCAGTCAGTTCAATAGCAGTTTGTTTCAACTGATGTGCGGCCACATCCAGCACATGGTCCGTCCAATTCTTCTTAGGTGTTTCTGTGCAAGCTGCCATGCTCAAGGCTACAGCTGCGGCAAACAGAGTAAGGTTCTTTTTCATATCATCTTGAATTAATAGTTATTATTTCATTTCTTTTCCAGTAAGCTGTAGCGAACAATCGCTCATTTCTTGTGTCTGCCACTTTCCGTTTATTTGGTCGTAAAGCACAGAAGCATCGTTTTGTTGACAGGTATAATCATTCCCACCAATATTGATTTTTTCTATTCCGTAGCTGAATGTTACCCCGTTGCTTTCATTCTGAATGTGAAGCGAAGCTGGTTGTTTGGCGCTCAGTTCCGCTTCAATCACCCAGTCACCACAACGAAAACTATTTCCATCACGTACTATTTCCACAGATTTATGGCCATCAGCCTCTACTTGAATAATAGTTAGAATACGAGTCGCTTTACAAGGCGCAAATCGTGCGGCAAGTGACCACTCCGGACTAAAGTCTTCCCCACGAACTGCATTCTTTATGTTGGGAGCGGCAACATATTGGTCTGTTTGAGTAATATTACAAGCCTGATCACAGAACAGACGGGCAACGGAACGTACACCTGTTTCCGGATATTCCGTAACCAATGTCGCATGAGTTTCATCTATAGTAAATTTAACCGGACTATGCAACAGCCAATCCCAATGAACATCCTTATCGGCTTCCAGTTCATCATAGATAATTACCTTATCGGGATGCAACAGAAAAATATGCCGGCGATATTTCTTCAACGGTGTTTCTCCAAATCCATTTTCACGCGATTGTTCCAGTCCCTGATTGGCAAAATTCTGTTTCCACATGGCATACTCACTGACACCGCAATAGGCGTGCGAGGCATCCCCCAATGCATATGAAATATGGTCTCCGCCAAGCATACGAGTGATATAACCGTAAGCCCGGATGGTGAAAGGTTGCCCGATGCTGTCCACCAATATCGTATTGTAAGCCCGCGTGTTGCGATAAGATAATAAGTTATGCGCATCAGAGAAATTCATATAATGACCTACAGCCCGATAGAGCGGCCTACCTCCATAGTGCAGGTTAAAAGCGTTCTGATTGGAGTGAGTATGGCTGCCCGAACCGTAAGGACTGGAATGAAAACTCAGACTGAGATTATGTTTCAAATCCCTCAGATTAGTATTGGCCATCATTTCACCGCTGTCTTTGAACCAGACAGCCTTGGGCGCATCAGCAGGAAGTTCGTCAGAGGCCGGACGCTGTTTGCCGCTTGCCAACCGATAGAGACGGGTTTCGTATTCATCAAGATAACGGTTGTTGAGTGAAGAATACCAGGCAGCATAGGGGTCACCCGTGGTGCGTGCCAGCAAATCGGCAAAGGCACTCCGGATACGCAAGGGTTTGGGATTCATCTGTTCGTGTCCGTCGCCAAAGCCCGCTGCCATGGAGCCAGGCAACCAACTGTAAGCCTGTCCGATGCCTGCATTCTGGAAAAAAGGATGCTGAAAGAAGTCTGTACCCGTCAGATAAGAGAACAAGGCCGATACATAATATAAGGAAACCGCGTTGGCACTGAAATAGGAAGTACCGTTGTGCCAATTGCCATCCCGGTTGAAACCAGATGCCGGAGCACGTGAAGTCCAAAGCTCATAACTGTACTCCAAATAATCTTTCACTTCAGGATACTTGTCATAAATGGCAAGTGAAGCTTGCAGAAGATGACGAAACGTGAATTGCCAAAAGTGGTTGTCGAAGATATGCACTTCTTCCTTACCAACAATGTGGGGCGTGTACTGACGCAGGATGCGCAAAATAATGTTTTCTATCCGTGTGCGTTCGTCTGAAGTCAGGCGTTCATAACAAGTTTCATACGTACATGCCAGTATATAGGCCAACTCACCAGCCTGGAAATCGTTGTCGAGAATCCGCTGCTCAGGTTCTTGAGCCAAGAGACAACGTACGTTTTGTACCATCTTGTCAGCATACACATCCCGTTGGAACATGGTATAAGCCGTATTCAGATAATCCGTATGAATATACATCAACGAAGTCTTCCGATAGGGATATTTATCAGTACGATAATCCATAGCCAAAGCTTCGCGCGACTCTGTTATCATCGGTTCAAAATCAGGATGATTACGCATTCGATGACGGGCACTTTCCAATGAGTCTTGCAAAAAGCAATAAATACGGTGATGCTCAGCTGGAATACGTTTTAGGAATTTATCAAAAGACGAAGTAACGAACTGAGGCACATCATCCAACACTTGAAATGAATAAGTCTCACTCCAAGGCATTACCTCCCCTTCCTTGCTTACTGAGCGTACGCGCCAATACCAAGTGCCTGATTCAAGTATGCGATGAGGATTATAGATATTCCATGGTACCGGTTTGGAAAGAATAGTACCTGAGGATTCAAACTTTTTGTCACGTGAAAGATTGAACTGTAAGAAATCCGTTTTCTTCATGGAAGCCGGCACTAATAAGGGAGCCGGATTAATATAAAGTGTATGCCACTCTTGTGGATAAGGCGTTTGCCGCTCATTTTCATGAATACCTTCCGTGGTTCGAGCCGCTACGGAGAAAAACGTCATCAGGCACGCGATAAAGGGTAATAAAGATTTATTCATATTCTGTCACTTTTTATTGCAAATGTAGCAAAATGACAATCCACAAGTATTCATTCCCGTACAAATTCCCAACAAATTTGTAGCAGTCATTTTCACTTTTATTCAAAAAGACCCCAAATCTGTTCAATAACAGCCTGCATACCTGATTCAGACAGGAACATCCCCGACAAACACTTAACGTGAAATCCGAAAGCCACTAAAAATAATATGGTTGGTAAGTAAACGCAAGCCAAAATATCCATCCCCCTCTCCTGCCTGACGAAATGAAGTACGGAAAAGTAATTCTCCATCTACATAAAAAGCTGTATAATCCTCCTTTACCACGATACGGATCTGATAATAATGAGCTGGCTTCAACAAATGCTCCGAATCTGTGTATTCTTTAATAATGGGACGAGCAATGTCATCCTCCGAATCTGCACCGGTACCATAATAACGACGGAAGCGAGTCGTACTATTATGATTACCGCCATAACCTACATAAAACAAGTTTAAGGTCTTGTAATGTTGGAAAATACCATTCCGCCAACATCCACGGGCAAAAAAGTCATCAGGATACAGCGGATCATTAGCCGCCCAAAAACAATTCAAGTCACTTAACCGGTCATACACTCCACCTTCCATCACCATTTGCACCTGATAGCTGATTTCATAGTTGCCCGTCAATTTATGGTTATACCATAAAGTAACACCTTGAGGAGAAACGATCTCCAACGTATCTTTTGAGACATCGATTTGCATTTGGCCCGAATGGTCTTCAGCTATCCAATTCTTCAGCGTAATGGTCTGTGCCATCAAAAGTTGAACTGTCCAAACAAAAACTCCAGTAACAAAAAGTCGTATCATAATCAGTTACTCTTATCTAACCTATAGTCAATTCATATAAATTATCCGTTCCGAGACTTTTTCTCATACTCCGAAGGCTGGCAACCGAAATACTTCTTAAAGCTGCTGGCAAAGTAAGAGGGAGTATTGTAACCTACCATCATACTCACTTCCGCCACCGTATAACGTCCCTCCTTCAACAATTGAGCCGCTCGGTTGAAACGAATCTTACGGATAAAGTCGTTGGCCGATTCCCCGGTAAGTGCCTTCAATTTAGTATGCAAACCTGAACGACTCATACACATCTCACGAGCAAACAATTCTGTCGAAAAATCCACGTCATCCAAATGAGTTTCTACTACATGGATTGCTTTTTCCAACAGTTCCTGATCCAAAGCGTTGAGAGCTATCTTTTCCGGTTCCACTTCTTGGGACTGCGAGTATCGTTGACGGATCAGATAACGCATACGGAACATATTCCGTATCTTGGCAAAGACCACCGGCATAGCGAAAGGCTTGGGTATATAGTCATCCGCACCCACTTGCAGTCCCTCCAACTGTTCTTTGATATCCGCCTTAGCAGATAAAATGATGACAGGAATATGGCTGGTTCGCAAGTTTTGTTTGACTTGTTTACAAAGTTGAATGCCATCCGTCCCCGGCATCATGACATCTGTCAATATCAGTTCGATATCATCCTGTTCTTTCAATATGGCAAGCGCTTCATCCCCATTAGCCGCCTCAGCCACTCTAAAACACGGTATCAATTCCGTTGCCAGATAATGACGGATATCCGAATTATCTTCCACCACCAAAATATGTTCCCTATTTTGTGGAGCAGCGTTTTCCACATCATTTTCCTCTTTAACCGGTGAAGCCATTGTATCGGATACGTCATCAGTATCCAACGTGTACATGATTTGGGCATTGGTCGTATATTGCTGTTCGTCCGCTCCGGTCACGACGTGTTCTTCCGGCTTGTACGAACGTTCATCCGTAGGCAGATACACTGAGAATGTACTCCCTATTCCTTCTGTGCTTTCCAATTCTATCCGTCCGTGATGCAACTCTACCAATCGTTGTACCAATGAAAGCCCAATACCACTCCCCGGATGTTCGTTATCTACTTGATAAAAACGCTCGAATATTTTGCCTTGCTTATCTATGGGAATGCCATTGCCTGTGTCCGCAACCTGAAGCAACAGCGTATGACCTGTTTCCTGCAGAGTCAAGCTAATGCTTTTACCTTCGCCGGTATATTTAAATGCATTGGACAACAAGTTGTTCACAATCAGTTCCAAATAATGAGGATCACACAACACAAGCTTATCCTCCAAATCGGAATAGAAATTATAGGTTATCTTTTTCTGTTGTGCCACCCGCTCATAAAACAAAAAGTCTTTTTCGATGATGCGACAAATAGGAACCGACTTGACTTTCAGACTGAAAACGCCTAACTCGGCCCGTCGATAGTCCATTAATTGATTGACTAAATGCAGCAAACGGTTGGCATTGCGTTGTACCAGATTCAACTGATTTCGAATCCAATGGTCATTGACCTTACCCAACATCTCCTGCAATGGAGAGATAATAAGCGTAAGCGGTGTGCGCAGCTCGTGAGAAATGTTGATAAAGAAACGTAACTTCATTTCATTGACTTCTTTCTGACGTTCCTTGTCTATGCGTTCCATTTCGATTTGTGCCTTCATGGTCTTCCGAACCCAAAAATAACGAAATACAAAAACGGAAGCCCCAATAAAAGCTGCTATGAACAACAAGGTTGCCCACCAAGTCTTATACCACACTGGCAGAATAGTAACCCCCAATTCAGTGGGCACATCATTCCACTTACCATCGTTATTAGCGGCTTTTACCAGAAATCGGTAAGTTCCGTGCGGAAGATTCGAGTAGAACGCCGTACGGCGCGTATCGGTATAATACCATTCTTTGTCATAACCGTCCAATTTATAAGCAAACGTGTTATGATCGCCCGATACATAGTTCGAAACCACAAAACTCAAGGAAAACGAAGTTTGATCGGCATCCAACGTAATGCTTCGGGTCTCACTGATGTTTTGAGTTAAAATGCCGGTTTCATCTCCAGGAGCAACCGGTTTATTGAACAATTTCAGCTGATTGATGACAACAGAAGGGATATAAGGATTGTCCACAAGCTGATTAGGATTGAAAATCACCACCCCTTTCATTCCACCGAAATACATCATTCCGTCTGATGTCTGGCAAGAAGCATTAGGAGCAAACTGGCTGTTTTGTAACTCATCAATGGAGTAAGAACGGAACCTTTCGGTTTGTGGATAGAAAGTACACAAACCCTTGTCCGTTCCTATCCACAACCGGCCGTTAGTATCTTCCTGAATACTATGCACTACATTATTGGGAAGCCCGTTTACTGTTGTATATCGCTTCAGGCTTTGATTCTTTTCATCATATTGATAAAGGCCGTTTCGAGTTCCTATCCAAAAAAGTCCATCTTTGGCTTCATAGAAACAATTGACAAACGAGTGACAAAGAGAAGATTGCTCAGGCAAGACCTGGCACCGTTTCAAATAATCTCCTTTTTCCACATAAGTCGACAAGCCCACCTCACTGACAAGCCATAGCCGCCCTTTGCTGTCCGTTTGAATATCTGTCACTCTACTAAAATCCTGATTCAAGGCAGAATTCTCATGGAAAGCATCTATCGTCCGAGTATGCATATTGAAATAATACAACTTATCTATACCACTAATCAGAAAATTGCCATCATTGGTCTGTTTAAGCGCATAACAGTTTTTAAGTTTAGCATTATAAATGGTGGAAATAGCCCCTGACTTCCGATGTAGAATGCTTAGACCTCCTGTATGAGTCCCAATGTAAACAAGGTCTTTCTCCTCATCAATATAAATGGATTTGATATCATTCGATCTCAATCCATCTTTCTGGGTATAATAAGTAATGGTATGGTCATGCGGATTGTAACGATTGACACCTCCACGGTTTGTCCCAATCCAAACTTCTCCATTAGCATCTGCCTGAATGCAATTGATGACATTTGAGCTCAACGGAGTAAGATGACTGTCCGTACGCAGGCTCTGAAAACGATTTTTAAGCGGATGATAATAATAGATTCCGCCGTAATAAGTGGCCAGCCAAACACCCCCCTGAATATCCGAATAGATATCACGTACAGAAAGTTTATAGAGGTCATCATTATGAATGGCCTGACTATAGTCTATAAAACAATCCTGTTTTTCATCATAGATATTCAGCGAATTGAGCGTTCCTACCCACAAACGGTTTTGATTGTCCAAAGTAAGAACACGCACATAGTCAGAACTGATGCTGCCCTTGCTCGGGGAATGGGCATAACGCTTCACCTGACCAGTATGTGGATTGTAGGCAAAAAGTCCACCGCCTTCAGTGGCAATCCACAATCGGGAAGAAGACTGTCGCAGCACAGAATGCACATCTATCCCCTTCAACTGTTCAACCAATAGATATTGGACTGTTTTTCCAGAGATTGAATAGTCGTAAATGCCACTCTGCGTACCGACATACACATGATCACCTTGCCTGCTTATTGAAGAGAGCACAACAGAAGCTGGAAGAGACAAGGGTATAGAATCTGAATACGTACGGGAGCGGGTATTGAATGACAATAGCCGCCTACTTTCCGAATACAACAACAAGTGAGAATCATCCAACTCCACAATTTTCCCAATCATCCTTTCCTCATCCGTGGAAGCGGGATAGCTCTCAAATTTATCCAGAACAGCGTCATACAAAGAAAGGCCTCCGTCTGTGCCTATCCACACGCGTCCCTGCCGATCCGTCATGCAAGTCCGAACAATATCATCGGCTATGCTATGCGGATCATTGTCATCATGATGATAGACGGTGAAATCATATCCATCGTACTTGTTAAGGCCATTTTGAGTGGCAAACCACATATTCCCCCGGCCATCCTGCGTAATGGCATACACAATGTTTTGCGACAATCCGTCTTCTATCCCTAAATGGGTAAACCGAATGTCCGAAAGTTCATGCATCTGCGCATGCATGCAGACCGACACGAACAAGGCGCAACAAAGAAGTCCGATGGGACATAAAAATGCCCGAAAAAACAGCATTGTATTTTTCACCATAATTAGCTTTTATTTCGGTGACGAAGATAAACAAATATTTCTTTTCCCACAATCAGCATTCTCTCATTTACATTTGAATTTTGTCTATTTATCCATCACTTTTGTACAAATCAAGCCATCCCTACCTCCATCAGACCCTCTCTTTTC
>CALUOV010000002.1 GCA_944322275.1 uncultured Bacteroides sp.
GAAACCGGATCCCAACGGACCGACTTCACTCTACTTCTTCAAGACGGCCGTAGAGCCGCATATCGGTGATGTGCAATACTTTAAAGTGATGAGCGGCAAAGTGCATGAGGGAGACGACTTTACTAATGCAGACCGTGGCTCGAAGGAGCGCATCGCCCAAATATATACCTGCGCCGGTGCTAACCGCATCAAGGTAGAGGAAATGGTAGCCGGAGACATTGGTTGCACCGTAAAGCTGAAAGATGTACACACGGGCAACACGCTGAACGGCAAGGGGGCTGAAAACCGTTTCAACTTCATCAAATATCCTAATCCGAAGTATTCGCGTGCTATCAAGGCCGTCAACGAGAGTGAGACGGAGAAAATGATGGCTGTGCTGAACCGTATGCGTGAGGAAGACCCAACGTGGATTGTGGACCAATCCAAGGAGTTGCGCCAGACCATTGTCTACGGTCAGGGCGAATTTCACCTGCGTACGTTAAAGTGGCGTTTGGAGAACAACGAGAAAATTATGGTGAAGTACGAGGAACCGCGCATTCCTTATCGCGAAACCATCACGAAAGCGGCCCGTGCGGACTACCGTCACAAGAAACAATCGGGTGGTGCAGGCCAGTTTGGCGAAGTGCATCTCATTGTGGAGCCTTATTATGAAGGCATGCCCGCACCGGACACCTATAAGTTCAACGGTCAGGAGTTTAAGATGAATGTCAAGGGTACGGAAGAAATCCCGTTGGAGTGGGGTGGTAAGCTGGTGTTTGTTAATTGTGTGGTAGGCGGTGCCATCGATGCGCGCTTTATGCCCGCTATCTTGAAGGGAGTCATGTCCCGCATGGAGCAGGGTCCGCTGACCGGTTCGTATGCCCGTGATGTCCGCGTCATCGTTTACGATGGTAAGATGCACCCGGTAGACTCTAACGAAATCTCCTTCATGCTGGCAGGACGCAATGCTTTCAGCGAAGCATTTAAGAACGCCGGACCTAAGATTCTAGAGCCTATCTACGATGTGGAAGTCTTTGTGCCTTCGGACAAGATGGGTGACGTGATGAGCGATCTGCAAGGACGTCGTGCCATGATAATGGGTATGAGCAGCGAGGCCGGTTATGAAAAACTGATAGCCAAGGTGCCTCTAAAGGAAATGTCGACTTATTCCACTGCATTGAGCTCTCTGACAGGCGGACGCGCTTCGTTTATCATGAAGTTCGCCAGTTACGAACTTGTGCCTGGCGATGTGCAGGATAAACTTATTAAGGAATTTGAGGCTAGTCAGGCAGAGTGAGTATGATAGCCTTGACGCATTTTAGAAATATAAAATACTTGTAATTCATCGTTTTCATAGATTTTTTTGTTAAGAGCCGTTGTCTCGTTTAACGCGGGGCGACGGTTTTTTTTCATTTTAATATAAAAAAACGGGATAAATGTGAATGAAATTATTAATTTTTTATTAATTTTGCAAACGCTTCGCTCCTATAGAGGTTGTAATGTACGTGGTAAAACCTAAAAGTCTCGATTCGGTTAATTTTGCTCCGGATGGCCGTTAAAACTGGTTAATCGGTTAGGAATGTTAATTAGGGACTGTTAATTTTGCGGGTATGAAAAAGTCTACGATTTGGATATTAGGTGTTATTATGGGTCTTTCGTTCCTCAGTCTGCTCTATTTGCAGATTGGTTACATGGAGGAAATCGTAAAGATGCGTAACGAGCAGTTCGATGAGTCTGTGAAGCGAGCTTTGATGGCGGCTTCCAAAGACGTGGAGTCGGCTGAAGTGGCTCGTTGGTTACGTGAGGACCTCTCGGAAGCCGAACAAAAGGCTTGGGCCCAAGCGCAAGGAAGCGAAAGCGGAGTAATGCAGAGTCGCAAGTTTCTCTTCAGAGCTCCCGATGGCACATTACATTCGTCTGTGGAGTTGAAGACGTTCACCAACAAGCCATCGCCCTTGCCGCGCGCCATGATTTCGCGTAAGCACGGTGCCAAGACCATTCCGCAAACCGCCCGTTCATATGCTGACATGCTGAAGAACCGCTACCTTTACCAACGTGCGTTGGTGGATGATGTAGTGTTCAACATGCTCTACCATGCCAGTGACAAACCCATAGAGGAACGTGTCAACTTCAAGAATCTGGACCAATACATTAAGTCTGGTTTGATTGATAACGGTATAGGGAATTTTGATTATCACTTCAAGGTGCTGGACTCTGACGGGCGTGAAGTGTATCGTTGCTCGGACTATACGGACGAGGGAAGTGAGAGTTCCTACTCCCAGCCCCTTTTCCTCAATGACCCTCCTGCGCGGATGAGTCTTGTGATGGTACATTTTCCAGGCAAGAAGGATTATATCTTTGACTCGGTCAGTTTCATGATACCCTCGTTGATATTTACCGTGGTGCTGCTCATCACGTTCATTTTCACGATATATATCGTCTTTCGTCAAAAGAGGTTGACAGAAATGAAGAATGACTTCATCAATAACATGACGCACGAGTTTAAGACCCCTATATCCACTATCTCGTTGGCTGCTCAAATGCTGAACGACCCTGCTGTGGGTAAGTCTCCCGCTATGTTTCAGCACATATCGGGCGTCATCAATGACGAGACTAAGCGCCTGCGTTTTCAGGTGGAAAAGGTGTTACAGATGTCCATGTTCGACCGTCAGAAGGCTACTTTGAAGCCTAAGGAGTTGGATGCCAACGAGCTGATACGGGGTGTAATACATACTTTCGCCTTAAAGGTGGAACGCTACAATGGCACTATCGACTCTGAGCTGAACGCCACAGACGTCAACATCTTTGCCGATGAGATGCACCTGACGAATGTGATATTTAATTTGATGGACAACGCCGTGAAGTACAAACGTCCCGATGTGAACCTGCACTTGTTGGTGAAGACTTGGAATGAGCCGGGTAAGTTCATGATATCCGTACAGGACAACGGAATAGGTATTAAGAAAGAAAATTTGAAAAAAATATTCGAGAAATTCTACCGCGTGCATACAGGTAATCTGCACGATGTGAAAGGTTTCGGCTTGGGTCTGGCCTACGTGAAGAAAATCATTGTAGAGCACAAAGGCACCATACGTGCCGAAAGTGAGCCGAATGTGGGAACTAAATTTATTATTGCATTACCTTTACTTAAAAACTGATTGATATGGACGAGAAATTGCGTATTTTATTGTGCGAAGACGATGAAAATCTGGGTATGCTCTTGCGTGAGTATTTGCAGGCTAAGGGCTATGCCGCGGAGTTGTATCCCGATGGGGAAGCCGGTTATAAGGCTTTTTTAAAAAACAAGTATGATCTATGTGTATTTGACGTGATGATGCCGAAAAAAGATGGCTTCACCCTGGCGCAGGAGGTACGTGCTGCCAACGCCGAGATACCCATCATTTTTCTGACCGCCAAGACACTGAAGGAAGACATTCTGGAAGGATTCAAGATAGGAGCGGATGATTACATCACCAAGCCTTTCAGCATGGAAGAGTTAGTGTTCAGAATTGAAGCTATTCTGCGTCGTGTACGTGGTAAGAAGAATAAGGAGAGCAATATCTACAAGATAGGTAAGTTCACTTTCGACACCCAAAAGCAGATACTTTCCACGGCCGAGAAGCAAACGAAGCTTACCACGAAAGAGTCTGAGCTATTGGGGTTGCTTTGTGCGCATGCTAATGAAATCCTTCAACGCGACTTCGCCTTGAAAACCATTTGGATAGATGATAACTACTTTAACGCCCGAAGCATGGACGTATACATCACAAAGCTTCGCAAGCACTTGAAGGAGGATGACACTATCGAGATTATCAATATTCATGGTAAAGGCTACAAACTTATCGTGCCAGAACCGGAAAGTTGATATGACAGAAAGAAACAGAACGCAGAGGCACAAGGACACTGAGCTATTTCCTTTTTTAGTTTTTCCAGTGTCCTAGTGCCTCTGTATTTTTTAATTGATGTTGAATTTATACATAAGTTTCCAGTAGTTTTACTTTCTCTTGTGGGACGATGCTCAACGATTGAGTAGTGGCAGGAAACAGTATGGTTTCACCAGCTTGCAGCGTTAGCTCGTTCCCTTCATTATCTGTCATCTGGCAAACTCCTTCCACGCAAATAAAGATGACGAACGAGTCCAGTTCCGAATAATCGCAAGTAATTCCTTCGGTCATGTCATATAGGGAAGTGGTGAAGTAGGGGGTGGCTACGACCTCCACCGGTTCATTTACTTCCGCCTCGTAATGTGTGCGGAAATCGTCTTGCACATCAGCGAAGTTGATGGCTTCCAGTGCTTGGGAGGTATGCAGTTCTCGCGTATGTCCGTTGGCATCCTTGCGGTTATAGTCGAAGATGCGGTATGTAATATCCGAGGTTTGTTGAATCTCTGCCACAAGCGAACCCGCTCCGATGCCATGTACCCGCCCCGCAGGCACGTAGAACACATCGCCGGCCGTAATGTCTGTAGCTTGGAGCACTTCAGCGAAAGTACCGTCATGTACCCGTTCCTTATATTCGCGCGGGGTGATTTGCCGGGAAAAACCAGAAATGAGCCGTGCGCCTTTATCGGCCGATATGACATACCACATTTCATTCTTTCCGAAACTATTGTGGCGTTTGCGAGCCAATTCATCGTCAGGATGCACCTGGATGGAAAGGTCTTGTTTAGCGTCAATAAACTTAATGAGCAATGGAAATTTATTTCCAAACCGGGCATAGTTGGATTCACCCATCAACTCTTCCCGATAGTGGCGCACCATCTCGGATAACGTGCGTCCTTTATCGGCACCATTAGCCACAATGGATTCACTGCCTTCTATTGCTGATACTTCCCAACTTTCGCCAACATGATCCAACGAAACCTGTAAATGTTTAAAAGGGATAATCTTGTCCCCTCCCCAAAGAGTCTGCTTCAGGATGGGCTCAAATTTTAAAGGATACATTTTAATTTTTATTTTTTGAAATTGCAGGCACAAACATACAAAAAAATCTCAGTTATTTTTGGGAGAACAAAAGAAAATCTGTTTATTTGCAATAAATTTAATATGTACCATGATATGACAAGTTCTATTACACCCCAAGGAAACCTGTCCGGATTGAAAAGGGAAGATTTCCAAAAAACGATAGATCAAAAAGAAACGGATTTATTTATCCTGAGAAACAAGTTAGGGATGGAGGTCGCAGTTACCAATTACGGATGTGCCATCCTATCCATTATGGTTCCTGACAAGAAGGGTCAATATGCTAATGTAATTTTAGGACACGACTCAATTGAACACGTCATTAATAGTCCGGAACCATTCTTGAACACTACCATCGGACGGTATGGAAACCGGATAGCCAAAGGACATTTCACGCTCTACGGTGAGGAACACCAGTTGACTATCAACAACGGGCCCAATTCTTTGCATGGCGGACCTACCGGATTTCATACCCGTGTTTGGGATGCCTTACAACCGGATGAGCAAACTTTGAAGTTCCGCTATCTCTCGGCCGATGGGGAAGAAGGATTCCCTGGTAATCTGAAAGTAAAGATGTCCTATCGTTTGGCCGAGGATGACAATGCATTGACTATTGAGTATCGGGCCACTACGGACAAAGCTACTATTGTGAATCTTACCAATCACGGTTTCTTCAATTTGGCTGGTATCGCCAATCCTACTTCCACGGTTCTCAACCAACTAGTGACGATCAACGCTGATTATTACGTTCCTATTGATGATGTTTCCATTCCTACAGGCGAAATTCTGAGAGTAGAAGGTACTCCTATGGATTTTCGTACACCGCATAGCATTGGTGAGCGCATTAATGAAAACTTTCAACAGCTTGTGAATGGCAACGGATATGACCATTGTTATGTATTGAACAAGACCGAGGCTGGTGAGCTTTCTTTGGCGGCAACCTGCATTGATCCGGAAAGCGGACGAATCATGGAGGTATACACTACGGAGAACGGTATACAGCTCTATACGGGCAACTGGTTGAACGGTTTTACCGGTGCCCATGGCGCGACCTATCCCGCTCGAAGTGCCGTATGTTTTGAAGCTCAGTGTTTTCCCGATACACCCAACAAACCTCATTTCCCGTCAGCTGTATTGCTTCCTGGTGATGAATACCAACAGGTGACGATTTATAAGTTTGGCGTTACGAAGTAAAATGATTTAGACTATTAACCAACTCATTAATATTTTAGATTTTAAGAACCATGTCACAACAAAAGCAGAATGGTAATATCATTGCCATTATTACTATGATTTTCCTTTTCGGTATGATTGCGTTTGTCACAAATCTTGCGGCACCGATGGGGATTGTGTTGAAAAATCAGTTTTCCGTTTCCAATGCGCTTGGAATGCTTGGAAACTTGGGTAACTTTATCGCATACGCTGTAATGGGTATTCCCAGCGGTATCTTGTTGACCCGTGTGGGATATAAGAAAACGGCTCTTATCGCTGTGGCCGTAGGATTCATTGGCGTTGGCATTCAGTATCTTTCAGGTCATGCCAGCTCCTCCTCCGCATTCGGTGTTTATCTGATTGGAGCATTTGTTTCCGGTTTCTCCATGTGCTTGCTCAATAGTGTTGTAAATCCGATGTTGAACTCATTGGGCGGTGAAGGAAACAAGGGTAATCAGCTCATTCAGGTGGGTGGATCGTTCAACTCCATCATGGCTACCATCACGCCTATGTTCGTAGGTATCTTGATTGCCGGTTCGGTAGAGAAAGCTACGATCTCTCAGATCTTCCCCGTGATGTACACGGCGATGGCAGTGTTTGCTTTTGCGTTCTTCGTACTGCTGTTTGTCCATATTCCCGAACCGCGTACCACTTCCAAAAGTGATGAGCCTATTGGTAAGTTGATGAAAGGTGCGCTCAAGTTCCGTCACTTTGTATTGGGCGCTTTTGCCATATTCGTATATGTGGGTGTTGAAGTGGGTGTGCCGGGCACCTTGAACCTTTTCTTGACCGAATCTGTAGCTAAGGGTGGTGCGGGTATCACGACTACAATTTCTGGATTTGTGGTAGGAACATATTTCCTGTTGATGCTCGTTGGACGTCTTGCCGGTGCTTCCTTTGGAGCCAGGGTGTCAAGCCGCACGATGATGATTGTCACTTCCGGTGTTGGCTTGGTATTGGTGTTGTTGGCCATCTTCTCTTCTACAAGTACATTAGTCAACTTACCGGTGTTGCAGCAGAGTGCTACGGGAGGTCTTTCATTTGGTTTGGCAGAAGTACCCATTAATGCCATGTATTTGGTTCTTGTGGGGCTTTGTGCTTCCATTATGTGGGGTAGCATTTTCAATCTGGCGGTAGAAGGTTTGGGCAAATACTTGGCTGCCGCTTCCGGTCTGTTCATGGTGTTGGTTTGCGGTGGAGGTATCCTTCCGCTTATTCAAGGCTGGCTGGCCGATGTCGCCGGGTTTATGAACAGCTATTGGGTTATTATTTTTGCGCTTGCTTACCTGTTGTTCTACGGACTTATTGGTTGCAAGAATGTCAACAAGGATATTCCGGTAGATTGAAAAGAATGACTTTTCCTGAAAAAGAAAATATAGATAGAGGTAATTTAAATTATTCACCTATTAAATTATAAGTATCATGGATATTGAACACGTAAGAAGTCGTTTCATCAAGCATTTTGATGGGACTACGGGAGCTGTTTATGCTTCTCCGGGACGCATAAACCTGATTGGAGAACATACTGACTACAATGGTGGTTTTGTATTCCCTGGCGCAATAGACAAAGGTATGATAGCGGAGATTAAGCCTAATGGGACAAAGACAGTCAAAGCTTATTCTATCGATCTGAAAGATTATGTAGAATTCGGGCTGAATGAGGAAGATGCTCCTCGTGCCAGCTGGGCAAGATATATCTTTGGTGTGTGTCGTGAAATGATTAAACGCGGTGTAGATGTGCAAGGATTCAATACGGCTTTTGCCGGTGATGTGCCTTTGGGCGCAGGCATGTCTTCGTCCGCGGCTTTGGAGAGTACATATGCCTATGCTTTGAACGATTTATTCGGCGATAACAAGATTGACAAGTTCGAGCTTGCTAAGGTAGGCCAGGCTACGGAGCACAACTATTGCGGAGTAAATTGTGGTATCATGGATCAGTTCGCTTCCGTATTCGGTAAGAAGGGTAAGCTTATTCGTTTGGATTGCCGATCCTTGGAATATCAGTATTATCCATTCGAACCGGTGGGTTACAGATTGGTATTGGTAGACTCTGTGGTTAAACATGAGTTGGCATCTTCGGCTTATAATAAGCGCCGTCAGAGTTGTGAGGCCGTAGTGGCCGCTGTACAAGCTAGGCATCCGCATGTAGAATTCCTGCGTGACTGTACGATGGAGATGTTGGAAGAAGTAAAAGCCGAAGTATCCGAAGAAGATTACATGCGTGCCGAATACGTCATTGAAGAAATCCAACGTGTGCTTGATGTGTGTGATGCCTTAGAGAAAGGTGATTACGAAACAGTAGGCCAGAAGATGTATGAGACTCACCATGGCATGAGCAAACTCTATGAAGTAAGTTGCGAAGAATTGGATTTCTTGAACGACATAGCTTTCGATTGTGGCGTAACGGGTTCACGTGTCATGGGTGGAGGTTTTGGCGGATGTACTATTAATTTGGTAAAGGACGAACTCTACTCTACGTTCATCGAACGGGCTAAGGAAGAATTCAAAAAGAAATTTGGCAGAAGCCCCAAAATCTACGATGTAGTTATCAGCGATGGTTCCCGTAGATTGGAATAAATTAAGTATGTACTTATAAGAAAAAGTTTGTTTTTTATTTAGGCGCGGATTCTCAGACTTGTTAAGTCTCCGGATTCCGCGTCTAATTTATATCTATATTTGGCAGAGCCTCTGACGATATGTCACATTCCTGTCAACACCTTCCTGAGGCGGTCGGCTAATAAAGGATGCGTAGGTTTAAAAGTGGTGCCTTATCATTTAAAATGCTTTTCACAAGTTTAAAATCATGTTCCGGCATCTGACAAGATTGTCCGGTCGGTATGGTATTTGTAAGATCTTAGGCGAACACCGAAACCGAAAGGTGGAGGGGTTCAGAAAGTATTTTGATTATAAAACAACTTAAAAATAGGAGATTACAACTATGACACCGATGAGAAAGTACAACAATCAGAATTGGTTACCGAGTATCTTTAATGATTTCTTTGATAACGATTGGATGGTAAGAACCAACGCAACGGCACCCGCTATCAACGTCATTGAGAATGAAAACGATTACAAAGTAGAAGTTGCCGCTCCGGGCATGACGAAAGAAGACTTCAACGTTCATTTGGGCGAAGACAATGAATTGGTCATCACCATGGAGAAGAAGAATGAGACAAAGGATGAAGGCAACAAGAAGTATCTGCGTCGTGAGTTCTCATATAGCAAGTTTGAACAGGCTTTTGTTCTGCCTGAAGATGTTGAAAAAGACAAAATCAGTGCCAATGTCAATGATGGTGTCTTAACCATTGACCTTCCGAAACGCACACCAGAAGAGAAAGCTAAAGTAAATCGTGTGATTGAGATTCATTAATCATACTTCATCTTTATAATGATTCTTCTAAAAAGAAAGCCGCCTTTCTCCCTAAAAGGGAAGGGCGACTTTTTTATATCTATACCCTTCTGTCTCAGGAGGCCTGTTGCTTCCGATATTCGTTTGGACTCAAGCCTACATGATTCTTGAACATCCGGTTGAAATGCTGGGAATATTGGAATCCCAAATCATCTGCTATTTGGCCAACTGTTTTTTTCGACCCCAACAACATTTCTTTGGCGGTATCGATGATTTTGTCCTGAATGTGTTCCTGGGGTGATTTCCCAGTCGTTTTCTTTATCAGATCACCAAAATAATTGGGCGATAAAAAGACCTTGTCGGCAAAATACTTCACGCTAGGCAATCCCGTTTCGTGCATGTCCTTGTACTGGAAATAATTGTCGAGCAACGTTTCGAAGTGAGTCAGTACGTCCTTGTTAGGTGCCTCTCTCGTAATGAACTGACGATCATAAAAACGCATGCAGTAATCCAATAAGAGTTGTATGTTTCTCGCTATCAGTCGTTTGCTGAGTTTGTCTATGGGGTGAATCAATTCCTGTTTTATTTTGGACAGACAATCCATGATGACAACTTTCTCCTCCTCGGACAAGTGCAAGGCTTCTGCCGAACGGTAGGAAAAGAATGTGTACGACTTTATCTCTTGTCCCAGCGAAGTACCCTTTATCAAGTCGGGATGAAATACAAGGCCCTGTGCGAGGGGCTTCATGCCTTCCTGCATTTCCACTTCGGCCACCTGTCCTGGTGCAAAGCTCACGATAGTTCCTTCCTGATAGTCATACGTCTGTTTTCCGTACCGAATGTCTCCGCATCGTGTATTTTTCAGGAATAGGGCGTATATGCCATAATTGACGGTGAAATGGTTCGGGAAGCGTGTTGCCTCTGACAAGTCGATGACATTAACCAATGGGTGCAATGTCTCCAGTCCGAACAACTGATTGTAGTTGTCGACCGTGTCTATTTTAATGATTTCCTCCTTCATACACAATTTCCTTAATCCGATACAAAAGTAATCATTTTCAGGGGGAAGCGCAACAGGATGAAGAAATAAACTTAGTTGGCGAGTAGACAAAGTCATGCTCAACAGGATAGGTCTTTGTCGAGAAATTTGTTAACTTGTCTTCTCGTCAACTAAAATCCTTGTCAGCTTACTTTAATTGGCGGATAATCTCATTGGCAACTTTTTTGCCGGACATTAGCATACCGCCAAAGATGGGACCCATGCGAGGAGTTCCTGACACGGCAGACGCAGCCATACCACAGACGAATAGGCCTGGATAGATTTCTTTCGTGCCGTTCACCACTTCTTCTTCACCGGCCACTACGTCCAAAGAGCGCTCGCCAATGACGCCTCCCGTCTCCGTAGCCAGGCGGATGCCATTCTTGCGGGCTACTGTAGCGGCTATCTCGCTATCATGTCCCGTGCCGTCTATTACGACTTTGGCCAGGATGTTCAGAGGGTCAACATGCAGACCTTCGCGAAGAACGGGCGTCCAATTTACTACGACACCGCTTACGCGATTAGATTTGAAGATGACGTCTTCTACCGAGTAGCAATTGAAAATCGTGGCTCCGGCGTGTACGGCATGGTAGAGTAGAGATGAGGTACTTTCTACAGAGTCCATCGTATAAAGGCCGTCCTCTATGGGTTGGTAATTAATCTCGAAGTCGCGTACGATATCCATCGCTTCTTCTTGGATGACGATTTGGTTGAACATCATGGCACCGCCCCACATGCCTCCACCGGGAGCTAGTTTCCGGTCAAACTGGGCCACTTTCAGACCGGCTTTGGCCAGGTAGTAGGCGGCTACGATACCAGACGGGCCACCGCCTACAATGGCTACGTCCAATTCCAGATTCTGTTGCAATTTATCGAAGTAAGTGCTTACAATTCCTTTTGATACTTTTGTTTCAATCATTGTTATTATGAATTAGATATTAAACTAAATGACAATTTATCGGGGTGTTTATATGGCACACAGACGACACAGATAAGACGGATTTTCACAGATTATTTCATTTACTGTTATAAATCTGAAATGAGAAAGATTCGTGCGAAGCCCCTTTAAAAATCTGTGGTCATCTCGTTTAATCTGTGTCATCTGTGTGCCATCTAAATTTCCATTTACTCTTCTGTGTATTCGCAATCCTTCAGTTGCTGACTGATACGCATGGCACAGAAGTGCGGACCGCACATGGTACAATACTTTCCGTTCAGGTGGTTGGCCTCCTTGTAATATTGCAACGCACGTTCGGGATCAAGACTCAGATTGAACTGGTCTTTCCAACGAAATTCGTAACGTGCTTTACTTAAGGCGTTATCGCGCACTTGAGCACCCGGATGTCCCTTGGCCAAGTCTGCGGCATGGGCAGCAATCTTGTAGCTCACCACACCGATGCGTACGTCTTCCTTTTGCGGAAGCGCCAAGTGCTCTTTGGGAGTGACGTAGCAGAGCATGGCCGTGCCATACCAACCTATTTGGGCGGCTCCAATGGCCGAAGTGATGTGGTCGTAGCCTGGAGCGATATCGGTCACAATGGGTCCCAACGTGTAGAAAGGAGCTCCGTGACACTTCTCTATCTGGCGGTCCATGTTTTCGCGTATCTTATGCATAGGCACATGTCCAGGCCCTTCGATGAAGGCTTGCACGTTCTTTGCCCAGGCACGTTGCACTAGTTCGCCCATGGTGTCCAATTCGGCAAACTGGGCGCGGTCGTTGGCATCGTAGATGGAGCCTGGACGCAGGCCATCACCCAGAGAGAGAGCTACGTCATATTGGGCGCAGAGATCGCAGATGTCATCGAAATGCTCGTAGAGGAAACTCTCTTTCTGATGTGCCATGCACCATTGGGAGATGATGCTTCCGCCTCGACTCACCATACCGCACAAACGTCCGTTAGCTAGAGGTACGTTCTTCAGGCGGATACCGCAATGGATGGTGAAGTAGTCTACTCCCTGTTCGCATTGCTCTATCAGCGTATCGCGGAAAAGCTCCCACGTCAGGTTTTCGGCTTTGCCATGCACTTTCTCCATGGCTTGGTACATGGGTACGGTGCCAACAGGAACGGGACAGTTGCGGATGATCCATTCGCGCGTCTCGTGGATGTTATCACCCGTGGAGAGATCCATCAGTGTGTCGCCTCCCCATTTGCAACTCCACACGGCTTTTTCCACTTCCTCCTCAATAGTGGACGAGGTAGCAGAGTTTCCGATATTCGTGTTGATTTTTACAAGAAAGTTGGTACCGATAATCATTGGTTCGGCTTCCGGATGGTTGATATTGGCGGGCAACACGGCACGTCCGGCAGCGATCTCCTGGCGCACGAATTCTGGCGTAATGTACGACTCGATGCCCAACTCCCGGTTGTTCATATTCTCCCGGATGGCCACATATTCCATTTCGGGCGTAATGATACCTTGCTTGGCATAATACATCTGCGACACCTGGCACCCAGCTTTTGCCCGATAGGGCGTACAGATGTGCTCAAAACGCAGATTGTCTAAGCTCCTGTCAGCCAAGCGCATGCGCCCGTATTCTGAGGTAATGCCCTCCAACTGTTCTACGTCCCGTGCTTGTATCCACGGTTCACGCAGGCGAGGTAAGCCCTTGCGTAAGTCTACTTCCACATTGGGGTCACTATACGGCCCGCTGGTATCGTAGATATAGACCGGGGCATTCTCGCTCCTCACTTGCTTCCCGCCTTCGATGGTCACGGTAGGGGTCAGCGTCACGCGGCGCATTCCCACATGTACGTCAGGGTGAATTTCACCTTGCAGGTAGACTTTCTCCGAATCGGGATAGGTTATTCTGATTTTGTCGTTCATATAATTGTTATTTAAATGATAATTTATCGGGGTGTTTATATGGCACACAGATGACACTGATAAAACAGATTTTCACAGATTATTTCATTTACTGATTTCTGATTTATGAAATCTGAATTCTGGAATCTGAAATGAGAAAGATTCGGGCGAAGCCCCTTTAAAAATCTGTGGTCATCTCGTTTAATCTGTGTCATCTGTGTGCTATCTAAATTCCCATTTCATCTTTTACACTCCTCAATGACCCGTTTCATTTCTTCCACGGGATTCTTTGCCCGCAGGATACTTCCGCTCAGGGCAATACCGTTCAGGCCTGTAGCTTTCAGGTCAGGGATGTCCTCCATTGTGATGCCGCCTATGCCTACGATAGGCAGGTTGATGCCTTTTTCGCACATTTGTTCGATAATGTGCCGATAACCTTCCAGTCCCAAGATGGGCGCCAAGTTCTTCTTCGTAGTGGTATAGCGGAAAGGACCGCACCCTATGTAGTCCACCCCTTCCTGGTGCAGATGCATCACGTCTTCAAAAGTATTGGCTGTGCCGCCAATGATAAACTCTTCGCCCAGATAAACGCGTGCTTCATTTACAGGCATATCCAGTTTACCCAGATGTACCCCGTCTACATGTAGACGTTTGACCAGTTCCACTCGGTCATCTATCACAAAATAAGCGCCATATGCCCGGCAAAGCTCTTGAATGTCTCGTGCTATCGGTTCCACTTCCTCATCCGTAGTATCCTTCATCCGTAGCTGAATCCAACGGCATCCGCCTTCTAAGGCTAGGCGTGCCGATTCGGTATAACCGATTTTATCGGTATGATGGGTGATGAATTGTACTTGAAACATAATAAAAAACCTCCTTATCGATTTGTTCGAAAAGGAGGTACAGGGGTTGTATAAACCACTTTTATGGAAAAAACAAACAACAAGCTCTACACAAAGAAAATCCCTACGGCGGCACTACCCGCATCAGGTTCATTGGGTATAATCTCAGCCCGCCACAATTCATGTCCGGGCACCCCCTTTTCTGAAACATGCGACAAATTACGGAAGAAAAATCGGAATTTCAAAGTGTTTTATAGAAAAATTATAAGTTAACCCCAGGCATTATGTTTGTTTCTTCTGTATGACTTGTTCTAGATACTCCGTAGGTAATACACCAAATTCCCTCTTGAAACACGTGCTGAAGTATTTCGGATCGCTGAAGCCTACGGAATAAGCCAGTTCGGAGATACGTATGTTTTCTTTGCGTTCTTCCAATAACCGGCAAGCCGTCTTCAGGCGAACGTTACGAATAAAAGTGGTGGTACTCATGCCGGTCAGGGATTTAAGTTTGCGATATAGTGTAGACTTGCTGGTGCCCATTTCGTCCGCAAATTGCAATTGGTCAAACTTTTCATCAGCGGCATGGCGGGTTATACAATCAATGGCTCGTTGTACGAACTCCTTGTCCATATCGGTGTATTCCAAATCTTGGGCTTTAAAAATCAGTTGTTTTTTAAAGTCGTGGGCAATGTGTTCGCGGGCTTTCAGCAGATTACGGATGCGTGCGCGGAGCACATTGGCATGGAAAGGCTTGCTGATGAAGGCGTCCGCTCCCATTTCGTAAGCCTCGGCGCGGTCTTCTTCCCGATTCTTGACTGTCAGGAGTATGAGTGGAATGTGGCTGTATTCCAGTTTGCTCTTCACGTATTTGCATAGCTCCATCCCGTCCATTACGGGCATCATGACATCGGTTACGATGAGGTCTATCTCTTCATTGTCCACAAGTGTGATGGCATCCTGCCCGTTGTGGGCGGTGAGCACCCGATAGGTACGTTGCAGCAGTTGCTTCATCAGGCGCAACAGGTCTTCGTTATCTTCTACCACTAAAACAGTATACTTTTTGGAAGATGTGTCTTTGTCGCTGATCTCTTCTGGTGTCTCTTCGGACGGTAAAATGTCAGGTATCGGTTCCTCATTAATCTGCTCTTCCTCAAAACATCCTCTGGCTATAGGCAAGAGGACGATAAACTCCGTCCCCCGGTTCTTTTCGCTTTCCACTGTGATAGATCCTTTATGCAGTTCTACCAAGTCTTTGGTCAGCGACAAGCCAATACCAGTCCCGATAGTGTTGAACTTCCGGTAATCTCCCTCATAAAATCTGCGGAATAAGTTTTTTTGCCTTTCCTTGGATATACCCAGTCCGTCATCTTTCACACTTAGGCGGACATAGTCCGGCTGTTCCGGAGCATAGCCTAGAGCGACTTGTACACGCCCTCCTTCCTTATTATATTTGGCGGCGTTGGATAATAAGTTGTAGATGATTTTGTCCAGTTTGTCGGCGTCAAAGAATCCGATGATAGACTCAGGTTCGCATGTCAGAGAGAAATGCAAATCGCGTTTCTTGGCCAAAGGTAGGAAAGACTCGAATTCTGTTCATACAAAAGCGGCTATATCTCCTTGAGAGACACAGAGCTTCAAGTTGCCGCTTTCAGCCTTGCGAAACTCCAAAATCTGTTGCAGCAAGCGGATAAGTCGGCGTATATTGACGGATATGATTCCGTACAGACCTTCATGACCGGGCACTTGTACTTTCAGTTCGTCCACGCTGGCCGAGATGATGGTCAATGGGGTCAATAGTTCATGAGTGATATTGGTGAAGAATTGTAGTTTGGCATGGTTCAGTTCTTCACTCTTGGATTTCTCCAATTCCTGTAGCCGGAGGGCGTTAATCAGCCGGATGCGGTTCCGGACAATGCGATATACCAGGAATCCTGTCAGCAAACCTAGGGCGACATAAATCGTGTACGCCCACCACGTCCGCCAAGGTGGAGGCAATACCACTACGGTTAGCTCACGTATATTCTTGTTCCACACGCCATTTTCGTTCATGGCTCTCAGGCGGAACAGATATGTACCGCTTTCCAGATTATTGTAGGAGGCATGCCGATGCTTGGCGCTTACGTATTGCCACTCGTCTTCAAATCCTTCCAGTTGATACGCATAACGGTTTAATTCCGGATTCAGGTAAGTAAGCGAGGCAAATTCGATGCTGAAATTATTGTATTGATAAGGCAAGACTATCTTGCGGGTATAAGAAGGCGTCACGGGCGAAATCCGTTCGCGTGCTTTCTTGTCCAAGGTTGCTAGTGGGCGATTGAATATTTTGATGTCCGTTATATAGAAAGGTGTTATCTCATTTTTTTCTTCTAACTCCGAGGGGAAGAAACTGTTGTAGCCGCGGTGTCCGCCAAAGAATAGTTCCTCATCCCGAGAGCACGAAGAGATAGAAGCAAAGAAGTTGTCTTGTAGCCCGTCGGCGGTGGTGTAGATGCGGACAGAGGGCTTTTCATCTTCCGGAAAGAACCGCATACGGATGAGCGATACATTGGTACCCAACCATAAAGAACCTGTCTCGTCTTCTTCTATCGTACCGATACGGTCGCCCGGAATGTCATATTCTCTATTAAATTCGATAAACTTGTCGTCTTCCCGGTCGTACAACAGCAGTCCGCTTCCTTCCGTACCGGTCCATAAACGGCCGAACCTGTCTAGGTGGAAGCATAAAGCCGTATGAGTGGAAAGCAAGCCGTTGGACAGGTTATAGTTGTAGCACTTCATGGTTTCAGGCGTTTGGAGATCACCTACTAGATGCAGAATGCCGCAATTGGATGTAGCTACCCAAAGGCTTCCGTCTCTGTCTTCGCAGATGTCCAGCACTTGATACCATTTGCACTCACCTCCGTTTTCGAAACGCAAGGTCCCCCATTTATAATGTCGGCCTCCTGCTAGACTTACTCCCATACCTCCCCGGCATCCTATCCAGCAATTGCCGTACCGGTCTTCATAAAGTGCCGTGATGCAATCCGAGTAAAAAGAGGGCATATCCTTTTGGCGGAGCCTCCGTACCTTTTCACCTTTTCTGTAAATCAATACTCCACCATCGTGAGTGCCAAACCAAATGTCCCCGTTGCTCCGTTGGATAATGCTATTGACGGTTTCCACTACCTTTATGTCGGAGAATTCGGGAAGATGTGTATAGAACCGTACTTCCTTGCTTCCATATTCCTGCATGGCCAGTCCATAGGTGCCTATCCCTAACCACAGATTCTTACCCGCATCGGCAAACAAAGAGCGGATGGCCGTTGTATGTATGCCGTCTTTGGTTAAATCAGGCTCATGGCTGGTGAAAGGGTAGGGTTTTGTGTTTACCATCAGTACGCCTCCGCCCAGGCTTCCCATCCAGATGTTGTCCGAACGGTCGCGCATCAGGGAGTTGACTTCATCGCAAGGCAGAGTCGAACCGGGTTTTCCCGGCGAATAGTTCGTAAAACTTCCCGGATGTTCTAAAGACATGACGCTCAGTCCGCTACGCGTCCCTATCCACAAGGACTTGGAGTGGACGTCTTCCGTCAATGCATATACAATGTTGTCTTGCAGGCTTGTTTCCTTCCCCGGCTGGTGTGTATAGCGTGTGTATGAAAACTTATTCATGTTCTTGGGATGATGTAGTAAGGCAAGGCCGCTATCCCATCCCGCAACCCAGATGTTTCTCTTTGAATCTTGATAAATGACATGGGCTGAATTGCGCTCGTTGAGCTGTGGATAAGCGTAGAATTTCTCCGATACGGGTGAATACCTGAAAAGCCCGCACGCCCATGTGCCTATCCATATATCGCCTTCCGCGTCTTCATACAGTGCTTTGACGGGCATTCTGCCCAGCACTCCGCCTGTAAGGTGCTTGTCATAGACATGGATGGAGTCTTCTTCGGGCACATAACGGCAAAGGCCGGCGTCGGTACCTATCCAAACTTCATTTTTACGGGTGACCAGCAAGCAGGATATCAGATTGTTGGGGATGGAAGGATAACTCCATTGGCGCATCTCGCCGGTGTGTCGGTCAAGTCGGTTCAGGCCTTCTCGGGTTCCTATCCACATGCAGCCGTCGGCATCATCTGCCAGACATAACACATCGTTGGAAGTCAACAGATTAGGATGATGCAAGTCGGACTTGTAGACAATCATCTGATAACCGTCATATCGGCATAGCCCATACCGGGTAGCAAACCAAAGAAACCCCTCCCGGTCTTGAAGGACTTTCTGCACTTCGTCCGAAGTAAGACCGTCAGCTATCGTAACCTGTTTGTATCTTATTAAAGTGGAGGTTTCCGTTTGGGCTGCTGCCCCATTTATCTCCATCCAGTATAATAACAAGAATATACAGGATTTTAAACAAAGAGAGTATAGTCTGAGTCCTTTTTTCATACGATTCCTTTCGTTGGTACAATGGCGTGTTTGTGCAAGTGTTCTCTACCCAACAGAGTCAGCGGCTCCTGCTGAAAGGTTATACAAATAAAATCCCAATCTATACACACAAAGAAAACGTGGAGCCGATTCTGTCACTCGTTCCACGATTCAAAGGCTCTCGCATTGCCCGGTTAGTCGAAACGAGCAACGTCGAAAGCCCCACGCCGATGTACATATATATCACCCCTTTCCTCCCGAATTCGGGCGCAATAAGGGCTATACTATACATCCCGAGGGCATTCACCGTTGCTTTGTTCTTGACTAACCAATTGAATTTGCGAGATTCTTGAATCGTCAAAATCAAAGCGTCAGTAAACGCCTTTTATGTATATGTGTGTCCCACCCGTCTTTACCTTAAAAGGCAATCCCGGCGTGAGGAAACTCCGCAAATATACATATTTTCCTGAAAATAGCACATACAAGGCATAAAAATGATTCCTTTCGGTAGGAACTCGGCAAAAGAAAAGCATCGCTTTTACTAAGGTTTGGCCTCTTCAAAGCGGTGCTTACAAGTATGCGGGTTACCTGCTGTGTCAATGTGCTGTTTATTGTGCAGGTGCGTCAATACTTTCCTCTTTCGAGATAACCGGCACACCGTTCTCGTCGAAACGGATGGGGAGCCACAGATATCCCGAATACATCAGGCTTTCCGGCTTCCAGATGTCTGCCATGAAAAGGAAACGGCCATCGGGCAGAGCGAGCACATAGGTGCTTTGTGCGCCAAAGGTTTTGTCAGCCCCTTCACCTGCAAAAGGAGTCGGGTGTTGTTTCCAGGGTCCCCAAATGGAAGGGGCGGAAAACATACGTGCCTCGTTAGGTGCCCAGCCCGTACATCCGGAACAAATCATCCAATAGGTCCCCTCATGCTTGAAGAGGGTGGGGGCTTCATTGTGTCCGGCGGGAAAGATTCGGATGTATCGTCCGCTGTGACTCTGATAGTCATCGGTCAGTTCGGCTATCTGTAAAGTCAGGTTCTCCTCTGAAGAATAAATGTGGTAAGCCTTTCCGTCATCATCCACATACAGTGTCATGTCACGCGACATTTGTCCGCCTTCCAAGTCCCGGTGTACAAACAAACCTCGTTGTACGGCTTCTGTCCACTCCGGTGTCCACCATTCCCGATATTGTGCTGTATCCAATCGGGCCGCACGTTCCTCTGTGGTCATATTCTCCGGATAAATGCCGGGATTGACACGTCCTGAGTGTATCAGCCGATAAGGTCCCGTAGGTGTATCACTGACGGCTACAGCCGCACGGGCCGCTTCGTATCCGCGTCCTTTCAGCTCCAGATGAAACCACATCACGAATTTGCGGGTCTTGGCGTTATAAATTACTTTGGGGCGTTCCATGATGCACCCTTTTTCTATTTCATTACCCTCTTCGTCTGAAACGGATAAAGCGACTCCTTCGTAATTCCAGACGCGTAAATTCTCGGAAGAGTAACAGTTGACACCTACTTCGGTCGCGAATCCCTTGGCGGGGCGATGTTCGCCAAACCAGTAATATTTGCCTTCGTAAGTCAAGATTCCTCCACCATGGGAATTGATATACTCGCCTCCAGTGTCTTTCCATTCAGTGGGAATGACAATCTCGGCCTTTTTCTCTTTTTGCTTTCCCTGGCATGATACCAATGACAGCGCCATCAGGAATGCGTTTAATGTCATTATACAAATTCTATTCATAATAATTGGTGTTTGATTTTATCATTTACATTTCCGGATATTCCATCCTACCCTTCTTTGTGTTTAAAGTCGAAGTACAAAGATAGTGATTTTTACTTGCAGATATCTGGAAAATTTGCGAATATTGCATGACTTACTTAAATTGTTTTTTATATGAACGCAACAATCATCAGACGCTTGGGCTATATGCTCCTATTATGTTTTTCGCTGATTATGGCAAAAGCGCAACCGGCTGACACAACCAGCCTGAAATGGTTTAAAGATGCAAAATTCGGCTTGTTTCTGCATTGGGGACTCTATTCGCAAACAGCAGGAGCATGGAAAGGGCATCCTGTCAAAGGAGGTGAACACTTCATGTTGTACGAACGGATACCGCTAAAGGAATATGCACACATAGCCGATGACTTCAATCCCACGGAGTTTGATGCCCGCCGATGGGCCCGGACAGCCCGTGAGGTTGGCATGCGCTACGTCATCATCACTTCCAAGCATCACGACGGATTTGCCATGTACGATTCCAAGTGCAACGATTACAACATCGTGAAACGTACCCCCTGGGGTAAAGACCCTATGAAGGAATTAGTAGATGCCTGCCACAAGGAAGGATTGAAATTCGGTTTCTACTATTCACTGGGAAGAGACTGGGAGGATCCCGATGTTCCCACCAACTGGCCTGTCAAAGGCGGGCGGAGCAATACCTGGGACTATCCTGATGAAGATGCCAAGTGCCTGCCTGCTTATATAGAAAGGAAAGTGAAACCACAACTGCGTGAATTGCTCACCCAATACGGTCCCATAGACTTTCTGTGGTTTGACACACCGGAATTGGTCACCCAAGACATGAGCCGCGAAATCCGGCAGTTGATACATTCTCTGCAACCTAAATGCCTCATAAACAGCCGCATAGGAAACGGACTGGGCGACTACAACATTGTGGAGCAAAAACTGACCAACCAAATAGACAACCGTCCTTGGGAGGTATGCTTGACCATGGGCAAAAACTGGTGCTACAACCGTTACGATACGGTGTATAAGAAACCGGATGTCATGATACGTCATCTGGCAGATATCGTGAGCAAAGGAGGAAATCTGCTGCTGAACATCGGACCTGACGGCAAAGGACGTTTCCCTTCGCTGAGCCGTCCGGGATTGAAAGCGTTTCACAACTGGCTGGAGACAAACGGGGAAGCCATTTACGGCACACGACCGTGGCGTACGTATGGCGAGAATTACGACCCGTCTGCACAAGAAGAGAAAGGCAGTGACAAAGCGTTTCACGATGCGGTTTATGACGGCACCCCGCAGGACATCGTACCCGACTTCCGTTACACACAGAAAGCCCATACCGTGTATATCATCGTACGCCATGTAACGGCACCTTCGTTTACACTTTCTGCTTTTCGTCCGTCAGACCGGATCGTGTCCGTGGAATGCATGGACTCTCATCAGCCTGCCCGATGGGAACTGAGTGACAAGGGACTGCTGGTCACACCGGGTGAATTCAAGAAACGCTATCCGGTATATGTTTTGAAGGTAACACTTGCCCTTGAAACATCATCCGGAGATGAACAGGGACTTGAAGCCGCATCCGTATCCGCCACTACCGAAGAAGAACAGGAAATCAGGAAACTGACGGAAGACTGGTGGCCCCAAAGCATGAAGACACACGGTGAGCGCATGGCATGGTGGCGGGAAGCCCGTTTCGGTTGTTTCGTACATTGGGGCGTATATTCCCAAGCCGGAGGAACGTGGAAAGGCAAACATACTTTGGGCTACTCGGAACATCTGATGAGGCAGCAGCGCATTCCTTTGCACGAATACATGGATTCGTTAGTGATTCCGTTCAACCCGACAGGTTTCGATGCAGACCAATGGATGAAGCTGGCCTACGATGCCGGCATGCGTTACTTTATCATCACAGCCAAACATCACGACGGGTTTGCCATGTTTCCCAGCGATGTCTATCCTTATGATATCCGCCTGACGAAGATGAAGACAGACCCCATGATGGAACTGGCACAGGCCGCACGAAAATACGGCATTAAGTTCGGTTTCTACTATTCCCATGCTTTCGACTGGGAACATCCGGATGCACCGGGCAACGACTGGGAATATGAAAATCCGGGAGGAGACAAACTGCTGTATGGCGCGGAGTGGTGGCATGAGAATCCGGCTTTCCTGGAAAGAGCACAAACTTATGTCAATGAAAAAGCCATTCCGCAACTGGCTGAACTGATTCACCGTTACCATCCGGACATTCTCTGGTTCGACACACCTCATAAATTGCCGCTGTCTGAAAACCTGCGTATCCTGAAGTTCGTGCGTAAAACGGCTCCGGACATCATTGTCAACGGACGTCTCGCAAGGGATCGTAGCCGCCAATTCGGAGACTATAAAAGTACAGGCGACCGTGCCGCTTTCTTTTTTCCGGAAGAGGGAGACTGGGAATCTATTCCTACGACCAACGAATCATACGGGTACAATGAAAACGATCATTCGCACAAGCCCGCTTTTCATTTCATCCGTCTGTTGGCTTCCGCTACAGCCCGGGGAGGAAATATCTTGATGAATATAGGTCCAAAAGGTGACGGTACCATCGACTTGCCCGACCGGGACATCCTGCAACAAATGGCGAAATGGATGGCTCAGAACTATACCAGCGTACACAACGTGAACAAATCCGGTCTGCCTACCCAATCGTGGGGAGAAACCACATTGCGGAATGATTCTCTGTTTCTGCATGTATTCAGGTATCCGACCGATGGCAAACTTGTCTTGAGCGGCATGAATGCCCGCATAAAGAGTGCGGCTTTCCTTGCCTCCGGCAAGAATGTAAAAGCCAAACGCATCAATTCCACAGACTGGCTGCTACAGCTCCCAAAAGGAAAAACGGAATGCATGGATACAGTGATTGTGGTGCGCAAAGAAGGAAACATTACACCCGGAAACACCCGTCTGTTAGTGGACTATACACCCAACGTCCTGCTTGCATTCGATGCCCGGCTGTCTGGCTCTGATTGGCAACACGGAGATGGGAAGAGGTTGCGCAACTACTTGAGCAACTGGACTTCCAAAGACATGGAGATAACTTGGAATGTGAAGAATAACCGCACTGACCGATATGAGTTTATATTAGAATATACAGGAGCCTCCAAGCAGGAGACAGGACAAATGCAATTACTCATTGACGGAAAAGCCTTTCCTTTCGACTACAAGGCTCAAGCAGGAAAGGTGACCCGACAGTCTGTCACCGTCATCCGACTGAAATCCGGTACACACAACATAACCCTGCAAGGAATCAGAAATGACGGAAAAGAATTCCTGCGTCCTATGAGCCTGAGTATTGTTTGCATGAAGGAAAATCATTAGAATTTATGTACAATACGTATTCTTGATATGTCTCATGTGTTTACTGAACATCTCTATACGCTAAGAAAAACTTAACAAAAACGTCCCAAACACTTAACTAAAACTCGAGAATCACTTAACTGTTTTCGCCAAAACGCTTAACCGTTTTTCTGTATGAACGTAATGTGCTGATTATTAGATGTCTTTAATATTTTGTTTATTGTAAACATGTATAACTGTTATAAGAAGGAATAAAGAAGTGATTTTATTACACTATTTCAGTCAGGACAGAAAAAAAGGATAGGCCTTTCCTTTTACGGATGAGGCCTATCCCTATCAGCGATAATAACTATTGAAAACTATCCTCTAACCAATATCTGATTATTGCTCTGCGGGCTGGTCAGCCACAATAGGCCAGTAGGGATTCTGATACAATACATCGGAGCCTGCAGCTTCCAACAGCTGGAACTGCTTCGCCATGATGGGATATAGATAATGGGCCATCTTCCAGGTGCAGCCATCGAAAGCGGCTTGTGTAGGATTTTTCTCAAAAGGACGGAGGTATTCACTCCGATCGGGAGAAGAAACATTGGCCGTAGCAGAACCATCGGCAATCAAAGAAGAAGTTCCATCCTCGTTATCATACCAGCTCTCCATAGGCGTGTTCCACAAGTGCATACCCTCAATATGATACGGTGTGCTGATAAGCTGATCCATTGAACGCCAACGACGCAAGTCCATATAACGAAGGCCTTCCGCCATCATCTCACAACGACGTTCACGACGGATGTTATACAGTGTCTTATCTTCCAGGATTTGTCCGGCGCTATAAGCGCCCCAGTCATTCTCTGCTTCCTTACTCATGTCAGTCAGGCGGATGGTCTTATCAATATCCGTATCCATGCAGGCACGTTGGCGAATGAGCGTCCAATACTCACGGGCTGTTCCATCCAGCGAGTTGTTTAGCAAGTAACTTGCCTCCATATAGTTAAGCAACGCTTCCACGGCGCGGAAGCAGACGGCAGCCGTATAACCGCCACCGTTGGCATAGTGCTTACGGTTGAAAGAAGCGCCTTTACGAATCGTGTATCCTGTAGCATACGCACGTTCACCGTCACCGCTTGTAATCAACGGATAAGGCTCAACCATCACCATTTCAGTACCTTCATTATTATCCAGTTCATAAAGAATATTAGTTTGTCCGGGCACTTTTAAGAAAATGGCAAGACGAGAATCGCGGTTTACAATCACGTTGTTCATTACCTCATCTCCCATATAGTAGCCATCGCCTTCGGCATACGTCCCGTGCGTATAAATCGGTGTACCGTCCTGCATTAGGAAATTCTGTACAAGACCACGAGTCAAACCGATACGATAGTTACCGCGACCGGCTGCGGCATTGATGTTGTGTGTGGAAAGCCCACGGGCATACTGGCGCCACAAAAGGACTTCGGGTACGCTGGAAAGATCTTCCGACGCATACATTTCATAATACGGATTTACCGGATCATCTACAGATTGTTGCAAGTAACCTGTGTTCTGCGTCAGCTGGCCTTTGTATTTGTCAGCCACGATGCGTGAAGATTCAACGGCTTGTTCCAGGAAATAATGGATTTCATTGTCAATGCTTCCACTGGGATATTCATAAGAACCGTAAACCGATTCACCAGGCCAGCCCGCTCCTCCGGGTACAAAAGCTGTTCCGTTGAAGTTCTGCAACCAAGTGGCTTCGAACAAAGCTACGCGGGACTTAACAAGCATTGCTACATCTTTGTTGACGCGGGTTGTCGCCATATCAATGTCACTCATGTAAAGGTATGCGGAATCCAAATCGGAGATAATGAAACGAGCAACTTCGTTGCGTGGAGCACGCTGGCTGGCGGCAGCCAATGTCTGCATATCATCTACTAATGGAGTCTTGATGATGGGGAAATCACCAAACAATTGCAATTTCTTGAAATACTCATACGCACGTAGAAAATACATCTCCCCGATATAATGCTTGACGCTGGATATATCACCGGAAATCGTGTTCTGCGCACCGTTAATGTCTGTACCGAACTTAGGTAAAGCCTGAGAAAGGAAGAAATTGATGCGATAAATACGCTCGAACTTCCAGTTGTCACTTTCTTCATGAGGCACTCTCCAACGGTCCGTCGTATAACGGTCGTTGGCATTGGCCTCTACTTGGTTATCCGTACCTTTATCCTCACCAAAAATGCCATAATCCCATTGGCCATAAGCCGGCAATACATTGGGGTATTCATCATTCAAATTGGCTTCCAACTGGGCAGCCGAAGAAAAATAAGCTTCGGGGGAAATGGTTGACATCGGCTCTCTGTTTAAGAAGTCCTCACACGAAGACATGCCGGCAGTCAATCCGAATGCTATCAGAGTATTTACTATAAATTTATGATTCGATTTCATATCTACTTGTTTTTAAGGTTTAAAGTGTTACGCTAAGACCAAATGACCAAACACGAGACAACGGGTAGGCGTTACCACCGCTCTTGATGGCTCCATTGGCATTATCATCTGTATTACCACCGTTAAGAGTTTCCGGATCGAACAGTTTGCTCAGCTTCGTGCCTGTCCAAAGATTTTCACCCGAAAGGAAGATACGGCAATTTCCGATACCCCATTTATTGGTAAGTGAAGTAGGTAAAGTATAACCTAACTGGAAGTTTTTCAGGCGGATGTACGAAGCTTTCTGTAAGTAGCGGGTTTGTACTTCGTGGTTCTGATCCGTACCAAAGCGTGGACGCGGATAGTAAGCATCCGGATTGGCGGCAATCTGATAACCTTCCAAACCAATCGGTTCGGCACGGAAGTAATCGGCATGTTCTTTCAAACCGGCAGACCACCACATATTGCTAATAACACCCCAGAACATGTTAGAACCTTGCCAATAGTCACGTTTTCCAACGCCTTGGAAGAACAGACGGAAATCGAAACCCTTGTAAGCAGCGTTCAGGTCAAGACCAAATAGGTAACGTGGTGTAGTATTACCGATCACTTTCAAGTCACCGTGGTCATCCACTGTCTGCGCCCCCTTGGTAATACCTGGTTGGCCATCCAAGTCAGCATACATAATATCACCGGCGGTCCATGCCTCAGAGCCAATTTGATCCTGACCGCCTACCGCCGCTAAGTGCGCCTGCATTTCGGCATCAGTTTTGGCGATACCTACCGTCTCGAAACCCCAGATTTCACCGATTTCACGTCCTGCTATATAAGCATTCGGACTATTGGCAATGGAGTTCGTCGGGTTACCCGGATAACTTTCAATATATGTACGTGCATCGGATACATTAAACTTAATTCCATAGTTCAGACCAAAATCCGTGCGATCCTGCCACCCGATGGTCAATTCCCAACCGGTAGTTTTCAAGTCACAGTTGTTAGTCTTGGGAGCAGCCAGACCTAATGTGGCGGGAAGCTCAATGGAAGGTCCTACCATGTTGTCTGTATAGCGGACAAAAGCCTCAACTGAACCTGTTAAACGGTTATTGAAGAAGCCGAAATCCAGGCCTACGTTCCACGAACGAACTTTTTCCCAAGTCAGCAGCGTACTAATCAAGTCACCTACATACGATTTATTGGGTTTCACTCCATTCTGCAACCAGCTACCATTAGCAGACTCCAAAGTCATGATACGATACGTAGGATACCAGCCAGTGGTATTCATGTTGCCCAATACACCGTAAGAAAGACGGAGCTTCAACTGGTTACAATAATCCTGAAAATCTTCCCAAAAACCTTCCTGGGCGATGTTCCAACCTAAAGAGAACGAAGGAGACAACTGCCAGCGGTTTCCTTCACGGAAACGGGAAGTACCGTCGTAGCGCAAGTTAACCTCACCCAAATAACGGCCCTGATAGTCGTAGTTGATACGGCCGAAGAAACCGGCGGTAGCCCATTCATTGCGATAGCCGCCTACTTCGGGCACTTTATCCACACCCAGACCGTCCTGGTTAGAAATCAGATCCAGTTCCGGCAGGTCTTCTGCCTGCAAGCCATAACCTTTCGCACTGAAGAACTTCTGACGCATTTCCTCGGACTGGAAACCGGCCATTACTTTCATGTTGTGGTCATCGTTGACGGTAAATGAATAGGTAGAATAGATGTTCCAGTTCATGTAGGTTTCTTTCGTATAATCTTGATAAAGGCTGCTCGTTCCGTGTGTATCGTCCACGCTTCCGTCTACCTTATGATTATAGTAAGGAAGTTCTGTTTCGCGCGTATCCACATTGTTTAAACTGTAGTTGAACTCCACGTTTGTCACCCAGTTCTTAATCGGCTCAATCACCAACGAAGCTTGCTGGTAAGTCTTGTCAGTCTGCACGTTACGGGTACCTCCCAATGCCAACTGCATCACCGGAGTATCGGCGTTACTGTTAAAGTAGTAACCGTTTTCATCATAAACCGGAAGGTTAGGCCACGTCTGGCGACCGATTTTCTCATATAAGCCTCCATTGAATTTGGTCGGACGTTGCAAATCCTGACGGACATAACGTACGCTGTAGTTGAATTTCAGCCAGTCGGTCAACTGTGCGCTGAACTTGGCGGATGCGTTGAAACGCTGCAACTTATCATCTGCCGGACGCAGCAAACCATTTTGGTCCAAATAAGCTAACGAAGCGTAGTAGGTAATCTTCTCACTACCTCCGCTGATACTCATATTGTGTTCTTGGGAGAAAGAACTATCCTTATAGATCTCTTTATACCAGTCTGTATTGGCGTAAGCTGTTGTAAACGGATCACCGGCCGGTTTACCCCAAACATTTCCATCGGTAGGCAAGCCACCACGGCTTGAACCGCCGGCAGCTTGGAATTCAAGCATCTGACGCATGACAGCATCAGAGAACTGTTGCCCCTGATTACCATTAAACGCAGCTTGGTTGTAGTAGTTGGCGAAAGTATAGGAATCCATCATCTCCGGCATGTTGATAGGACTGCCCCAACGGAAGCTGTTATTATAATTAATGGTAGCTTTACCGGATTTACCTTTCTTGGTTGTCACCAAGATAACACCGAACGGTGCGCGTGAACCATAAATAGAAGCGGCGGCGGCATCCTTCAGCACGGAGATGTTTTCAATGTCCTGCGGATTGACCGTGTTCAAGTCGCCTTCCATGCCGTCAATCAAAATCAACGGACTACCGCTTGAACCGTCACCGATAGTACCCGCACCACGGATGTTGATGCTCATGTTCTTGTCCAACTCACCGGTATTGGTCGAAATCTGCAGACCCGGCACCAAACCCTGCAAAGCTTGCGTGGCGTTGGTCACCGGACGGGCTTCCAAATCCTTGGCATCAGCGATACCGATAGAACCGGTAAGATTTACCTTCTTTTGTGTACCGAAACCAACGACTACCACTTCCTGTAACATCTCGGAATCCTCTTTCAAGGCTACATTGACCGATGTGCGGCCGTTCAAAGGAATCTCCTGCGTGGCGTAGCCCACAAAGCTAATCACGATAGTAGCGTCCGAAGGCACCATCAACGAGAATTTACCGTCCATGTCGGTAATGGTTCCGTTTCCGGTATTTCCTTTTTCCACTACACTGGCACCAATGACCGGCCCAAGGGCATCGCTCACCGTACCTGTCACATTGATTGTCTGACCCTGAGCGTTGGCGAATTGCACGTTCAGGCTAAGAGCGAGACATACGACCCAAGCAAGGAATGCTTTCAGGCCCAGCTCTTTCGAAAAGAATCTCTGTTCTCTCATTGTACAAACTTTAAGATTACACATATATTTATTAATTCAAAACAACATGTTTTTGCATTTCATGTCGCTTTGCAAAATTGCGATAATTTCTGCAAAAAGAGGTTTTCATATCATTCATGAAGGTTGAATTATACGTCAGAAGGTTGAATTATAGTTCAAAATGGTCGAATTATAGTTCAAATCGACTAAAATGGCTAATATATGGACTAAATATGCGTATTTAAAGACCAATAAATGCATAAACGGAGAAAAATGTACCGATGTTTGTATAGAAAGGGCATTTTTATGGATTTTCTAAGAAAAAGTCACTATATTTGCGCTGTCAACAGAAGCGGTTTGAGCGATGTTGGAGGAACCTTTGTTTTTTAAAATTGAGTAAGATGATAAGACTCTTCTATTTACTGCTGCTTTTATTTCTTGTCGGCATGGATGTATGTGCGACAGGGGGAAATTCTTTGTCCGCTTCTTCGTCTTTGCAGTTCGAGTCGCCACCGGTTTTGGATGAGTTGTCCAATAAGGAAGTGCAGTCCATTTATCAGGACCGGGAGGGATACATGTGGATATGTACGCGCAACGGCCTGTTCCGTTACGATGGCTATTCCCTGGTGGCTTACAAGTCCAACTTCACCGAACCGGATTTGCTTACCAATAATAATATATATTGTGTGGCCGAAGACGGAAAGAGCCGTTTATGGATAGGGACTTATCGGGGACTGAATATGCTGGATAAGCGTACGGATACCGTCCGCAAGTTTACGGATACTCCTTTTAGCCATACAGGTGTGTCACAGATACTGGTGACTGCCGATGACCGGGTGCTGTTTGGTACGGAGCATGGCTTGTACACCTATCGGGAGGAGGAAGATGATTTTTGCGCTTTGGACAGTCTGGTAACGGGTCACGGACGTAGCGTTTTGGTTGTTAAGTCGCTGATGGAAGATGACCGGGGAGATATCTGGATTGGCACCTGGAGTACCGGATTATATCGGTATGAGCGGAAGACGGGGCGGTATATCGTTTATCCGCGGATGAACGAGCGTAACTCGGCTCATGTACTTTTCCAGGACAGCCGCAAAAACATTTGGGTCGGTACGTGGGGATGCGGGTTACAAATGTTGCATGATGCTTACGACCCTTCCCGCACGACATGGACCACCTTTGCCGCGGTTCCGGATAAGGAGGGAACTGTTTCCGATAATTTGATTTATTCTATTTCCGAAGACAAAAGCACCTCTTCCTTGTGGGTGGGAACACGCCGCGGGTTAAGTATTCTTTCTTTGAAAAATATTGAACTGCCCCCCCCCCATATATCTCAGATGTATCTCAGAGGCCTGTTTTTGATAATTATTATGTCTCAGATGTTTACAAAAGTATTGCCGGAGGGGAAGTCTCGTCCTTATGTTGTGACGTGCAGGGCAACCTTTGGATAGGCATGATAGGCGGAGGGGTGCAGTTCGTCAATCCTCATAAGGTGCGCTTCAAGCGGAACAGTCTGTCTCCGATGACCCGTTTGTTGGGGTCTAATTCTGTCCGCTCTTTGATGGCGGACGATAGAGGTACTTTATGGATAGGTACGGGTACCGATGGCTTTGCCATGCTGGACCGTGAGACGGGACGGCTTACTTATTACAAGCAGTGGGCTGAATTTGGCGACCGTTACAACCTTCCCACCGTGATGTGTTTCATGCAGTCACCTTCTACGGGACATATCTGGATGGGAGTATATAATAATGGTGTTTACGAAATAGACCGGTCCGCTCCGGCCGGGAAACAAGTGGTTCATTATACCGATGAGGACTGGTTAGGAGATGGGTGTGTGTATAGCTTGCTCGAAGATGCGGACCGTAATCTGTGGGTCGCTTCCCGTACGGGGATATCTGTACGCAGACCGGATGGAAGGTCCGTCCGGTTGGACCTTTCAAGTGTCTTGCCTGGAGATGAAGCTGTTTTTGTCCAGTTGGTTCAAGGCAATGGAGATGAGAAGTGGGTCGCTTCCGGTACCCATGGCGTATTGCGTGTCTCCGGTGGGGGACGTTCGCCGGAAACCGGTCGGATAACGGCTTATTCGTTGGAAAACGGAAAACTGAATAATAATAATGTGAATTGTGTGTTCCGGGATTCCGGGGGGCGTATCTGGGTAGGGACCAACGGCAGCGGGTTGAATATGTATGACGCTGGGACTGACCGCTTTGTTCCGGTACATGTGGACTGGAATTTGCCCGGCGATGCCGTGGTAGGTATATTGGAAGATAAGGAAGGCTGTTTGTGGCTGGCTACGAATGCCGGACTGGTGCGGCTGTCGCTGTCAGATGACTTGCGCCACATCGGTTCACGCCTGTACACTTCCGCGGACGGATTGCAGGACAATCTGTTCAACCGGGGAGCTGTCGCGCAGGCCATTGACGGTGAAATGTTCTTTGGAGGTCCTCACGGTTATAACAGCTTTTATTCGTTTCCTTCAGTGGGAGACGCTTTTGCCCCTCCTGTAGTGCTCACGGATGTGAGAGTCACCGGTCGTTCGTGGTCGGAACTTTCTCCGGAGAGTCGGTGGAAGGTTTCCGGGCAGGATCCTTGTTTCTCGCGGGAGTTGCGTCTGGACTATCGGCATAATAATTTTATGATTGAGTTTGCCGCCTTGGAATATACCTCTCCCGACCGCAACCGCTATGCCTATCGTCTACAGGGCTTTGACGATGAGTGGCAATACGAAGACGCTTCCCGCCGCTTTGCTTATTACAACAACCTGAACCCTGGACGGTATCTGTTTCAGGTCAGGGCCTCCAATGCGGCAGGTGTCTGGAGCAGTCCGGTAACGGACGTGCAGGTGGTCATTCTTCCTCCCCCTTGGCAGACTTGGTGGGCTTATCTGTGTTACGGCTTGTTGCTGGCGGGAATCGGATACGCCGCTTTCAGGATTACGCGTAACCGCATTCGCCTGCGTGAGACCATTCATCTGCGTGAGATTGAGAAAGAAAAGGCGGAGGAGCTGAATCATGTCAAGCTGCAGTTTTTCACCAACATCACGCACGAACTGCTTACGCCGCTTACCATTCTCTCGGCTTCTGTGGACGAATTGAAACGGATGAATCCGGTTCCTGTGGAGCAATACCAGGTCATGACGGGTAATATCAACCGCCTGATGCGTCTGTTGCAACAGATTCTGGAATTCCGCAAGGCGGAGACGGGTAATCTGAAATTGCGTGTTTCTCAAGGAGACCTGGCTGCTTTTGTCCGTGGCAGTGTGGACAGTTTCCGGCCTTTGATGAAGAAGCGGGACATTCAGTTCGAAGTGTCCTGCTCGCCGGATCCTTTTCCCGCTTATTTTGATACGGATAAGTTGGACAAGATTTTGTACAACCTGCTGTCCAATGTCGCTAAATACAGCCGTTCGGGGGAGCATGTGCGGATCGGTCTGGGCCAGACGGAATGTGACTTGGCCCGTTTGGTCGTGGAGGACAACGGACCGGGCATATCGAAAGAAGCGCAGAAAGACCTCTTCAAGCGTTTCTATGAAGGAAGTTACCGCCGGTTCAAAACTACCGGAACCGGCATCGGTCTGTCGTTGGTGCACGACCTGGTGACGCTCCATCGCGGATCCATCCAGGTAGAGAGTGAAGTGGGACAGGGGACAACGTTTATTGTGACTTTCCCCATCCGGAAAGAAGCCTATACGGAGGAGGAGATAGACAAGGAGGAAGTGGTCGGGGCGGAAACGGTTCCGGCGGTTGAACCGGAAGAAGGCGAAAAAGTGGTTTCCCATACAGATGAAACACCGGCGCAGGGTACGTGGAAAATCCTTCTGGTAGAAGACAATGAGGAACTGTTGCGGTTGATGGTCAGGCTGCTGAAACCGGTTTATCAGGTAGCTACCGCCACGAACGGTAAAGAGGCGCTAGCCGTGATGGAACAGGAACGTGTAGACTTGGTGGTGTCGGACGTCATGATGCCCGAGATGGACGGCATTGAGCTTTGTCGGGCTATCAAGGACAACTCGGAAACTGCTCATTTGCCCGTTTTGCTGCTTACCGTCAGACAGGATGAGAAAGACCGGGTGGAAGCATACGAGAGCGGAGCGGACGGTTTCATAGCCAAACCGTTCAGTACCGATGTGCTGATGGCGCGTATCGGCAATCTGATACGCGACCGCCAGCGTTGGATGGAGGACTTCAAGAAACAGATGTTCCTGGAGACAAAAATCACCGATTATGCAGGTTCGGACGAGGATTTCCTGCGGCAGGCCATCGATTGTGTGAACCGTCATCTGGCGGATGCGGATTTCGATTTGCCCCAGTTTCTGGATGAGATGCACACTTCCAAGACAACCTGTTTCCGCAAGCTGAAGACGCTGACCGGATTGACGTACGTGTCTTTTGTGCGCAACATCCGAATGAAAGCCGCTTGCCACATCATGGCAGAAAAGAAAAACATCCGCATCTCCGAGTTGGCTTATTCCGTGGGTTACAACGATCCCCGTTATTTCAGCAACACGTTCAAGAAAGAAATCGGCATGTTGCCTTCGGAGTACATGGAACGGTTGACCAAATAGCCAGGGCGCTTGCCCAAGTATCCTTACTTACTTTGTCATTTATCTTAAGATGTTTTGCCATTTATCTTAAGATGTTTTGCCATTTATCTTATAATGTTTTGCCATTTATCTTAAGATACCCTTGCCGCTTATTCTGATTCTGTAAAAAGGAAAGTACGTAAATTGTCTTTTCCGGATTAATCCATGCCTATACATCCTCCTGATGTGGATTATTGTTTCATTTTATGCGTATAAATGTTTCATGAACCATTCTTCGACAGGAATGGAATTTTTATTCGGTTTAAACTTTATTGCCTTTTTTAACTTTGAAGTGCGTTTCGCGGCTAAAAGCTGTGAACAGAGAAACAATTTTTTTATTCATTAATTAATTATACCATGGAAAAAAGGAAGATTTTTTTCTTTGAAAGAAGAAAGGTCTTGTATGCCTTGCTTCTGTGCGTCGCCTGTTTTCTGAACATTCCCTTGGTGACGGCACAAAATGTGACTGTAAAAGGTGTGGTGAACGATGCGTATGGACCGGTGATCGGTGCCAACATCGTGGATAAGGACAATCCCACCAATGGTACGATTACCGACATTGACGGTAATTTCTCTCTTCAAATCTCATCCAAAGGTACCATCGTTGTCCGCTTCGTGGGCTATCAGACACAGGAAATTCCGGTGAACGGACAGACCACGATCAATGTAACCTTGAAAGAAGACACCGAAATGCTGGAAGAGGTGGTCGTTGTAGGTTACGGTACAATGCGTAAGAAGGACTTGACCGGTTCGGTTGTACAGATTCGTCCGGAGAAGATTGCCGACACCAACCCCGCTTCCGTGCAGGACGTGTTGCGTGGTACGCCGGGTCTGCAGATTGGTTACGATGCTTCCGCCAAAGGTACGGATGCCAGTATCCAGCTGCGTGGTAAGAACTCTTTGGGTACCAACGCCAGCCCGATGATTGTGTTGGACGGTATGGCTTTCTACGGCGAGCTTTCCGAAATCAATCCCGATGACATTGCACAGATTGACGTGTTGAAGGACGCTTCTTCCGCTGCCATCTACGGTGCCAAAGCTGCCGCCGGTGTTATCATCATTACCACTAAGAAAGGTAAGCAAGGGAAGCCGGTCATCAACGTCAGTGCCAACCTCTCTGTGTCTCACAAATCCGCTTACCGCGATTATTATGATGCTGATGGTTATTTAAAGTATCATTCCGATTGGCGTAAAATGTTCTACACTTATGGACAAGGTGAGGACGGATTGTATGGTTATTATCAAGCAAAAAATGGCGATGGCCAATTGTTGTATCCCCAAGGCTATTTCGATGACCCCAGAGGTTTGAGTGAAGCTGATCAAAGAACTTGGATGTCCAATATAGGTGCCAGTGGCTTCGGCCCGAATGAAGGTGAATCTGCACTGAGTTTGTGGGCTCGTCGTTTGGAATTCTCCAACTCTCCGTTGATGATGCAGAACTTCTTGGCCGGACAAATCACAGACTGGAACGACGCTACGTTCCGTACCGGATTCAACCAGGACTACAATGCCAGCATTTCCGGTGCCACGGAGAATGTGAACTATTACCTCTCGTTGGGCTATGTGAACAATGAAGGTTCCGTGCAGGGTAATGAGTACAACGCATTCCGTGGTAACATGAAAATCAACGCCAAGATAACGGATTGGTTGGAAATCGGTGCCAATGTCAACTTCCAGGACCGTTCGGACGGTGACATTCAGGTTTCCTTGGGCAGCAACTATTGGGACAACAACATGCTCCGCAACTCTCCCTTCGCTTCCATGTACGATGAAGAAGGAGTAGGTGGCTATGAACAGTACCCGATGTCCGGCTTGCCCACCAACGGTGGTTACAACTATTACTTCGATCGTCAGTTCTATGAACTGGAGAAAGGCTACACGGTATTGAATACCATTTTCAACGCTAAGGTGACTTTGCCCTATGATATTACTTATCAGTTTAATATCGCTCCGCGTTACCAATGGTTCTACAACCGTTACTGGATGTCTGCCGACCTGCCGAATGCTTCCGCTTCCAGCCGTGGTGTAGACCGTGAGACCAGCAAAAACTTCGACTGGAACCTGAACAATACCATTACGTGGGATAAGATATTTGCTGAAGACCATCACGTAACATTAACTTTGGTTCAGGAAGCTGAGGAACGTCGCTACTGGCAGGACCGCATCGAAGCCCGCAATATTACGCCGAGCGATGCATTGGGTCTTCATTATACTGCCGGTGCCAACAAGAGTCAGAGTAATTTCAGCTCCAACGACACGCACTCTACCGCCGCTTCCTACTTAGGACGTCTGTTCTATGGTTATAAAGATCGTTACATGATTACTGGTTCATATCGTCGAGATGGTTACGCAGGTTTTGGCGCGAATAAGAAGTGGGGTAACTTCGGTTCAATCGGTGCCAGCTGGGTATTCTCAGAAGAGAGTTTCATGGAAAACACACGCGATTGGTTGGATATGGCTAAGTTACGTCTTTCGTGGGGAACCAACGGTAACCGTGATTTCGGTGACGTGTACCTGACGTTGGCCAACCTGGCTTTGGCCGGTGGTGAAATGGTTTATTACCAGAACGGCAACTCCAATGTTATTAACCCGCTTTACATGGACCGCTTGGCGGCTCCTAATTTGGAATGGGAAAAGACTAAATCTTGGAATGTAGGTTTAGACCTTTCGTTCTTCGACGGTCGTCTGAACGCCAATTTGGATTACTACTTCAAGAAGACCACGGACATGATTATGAGCCAGCGCTTGCCGAACTACTCCGGATTTACAAGTATCATGTCTAATCTCGGTGAGGTACAGAACCAAGGTTTTGAAATAGCTTTGAATACGTTGAACATTCAGAATAAGAACTTTGAGTGGAGTTCATCGTTGGGCTTCTCCATCAACAAGAACAAGATTAACCACATCTATTACGATTATGACGAGAACGGCGTAGAACAGGATGATACGTCCAACGGTTGGTTTATCGGCCAGCCCGCCGATGTCATCTGGTACTACGAGACAGACGGTGTATGGCAGAACACGCCGGAGGATATCAAGCAAGCCGCTTTGGTAGGACAGAAACCGGGTGACCCGAAAGTAGTCAACCACTATACGGAAGACGACCAGATTTTGGAAGACGGTACGCGTGTGCCGGTGTACAATGACAACGATAAAGTATTCCAAGGTCCGCAGACACCGCCTATCTACTGGAACTTCCGCAACGACTTTACGCTGTGGAAAGACTTGACGCTCTCCATTTCGTTCTACTCCTACATGGGTCACAAGAGCCGGGCCGGCTACTGGTTGAATCAGGAGAACGGCGGTTCGCAGGTAACCAACGGTTTCAACGTAGCCGCCCGTGAATATTGGACACCGGATAATCCGACCAATGATTACTGCCGTCTGGAAGCTGTAGGCCCGAACACCGGTTTGTCCGGTGGCGTGGATAAGGTGTACAACCGCAGCTTCGTCCGCCTGGATGACATTACCATCGGTTACACCATTCCGCAGAAGTGGACAAAGAAATTCATGGTAGACCGCATCCGTCTGACTGCCAGCTGCAAGAATGTCTGCACGTTCGACAGTTGGGAATATGGTGACCCGGAAACCGGTGGTTTGGCCAACCGTACCTTTAATTTCGGTATCAATGTTACACTCTAAAATCTTTGAAATAGCGATATGAAAAATAAAATCTTTACGAAAGGATGCATGGCACTGGTTTCAGCTGCCTTGCTGACAACCGGTTGTTCGGACAGCTTTTTGGAACAAGATCCGCTGTCTTTCTACAACCCTGAAAATACTTATACTACCGAATCTGGTTTGCAGTCGGCATTGGCGATGTGTGATTATGGCTTGAAGGAAATGCTGATGGACGGCAATGGAAATGTGTTGCCTATGGCTTCCCTTTACTTCATGACTGATATAGGCTTGTATGCCAAGACTGATGCAAACCCCATGCAGGCAGACTTTGCCAACATCATTACTCCAACTTCCGGAATGTCTGGAGGTGGTGACGGTAACGCTATGTCTCGTTTTTGGGATCGTGGATGGACCAGTATCAAGTTTGCCAATACGATTATTGCCAATATTGACAATGTAGAAGGTTTGGATCCGGATTTACGTGATGAATATTTGGGACGCGCTTATTTCCATCGTGCATATGCTTATTACCATCAAGTTTTGTTGTTTGGTGATGTTCCTTTAATTACGAAGTTGATAGAAGTGCCCAAGCAGAACTACAAATCGACCAGTAAGCAGGCCATCTTTGAGATGATTACACAAGATTTGGAGTTTGCCGTTGAGCATGTACCACCTCAGCGGGAAATCGGTTACATTGGTACGGTGAATCAGGAAGCCTGCAAGCAACTGCTGATTAAATGCTACCTGGTATTGGGCCGCTATCAGGAAGCTGAACAACTGGCTACCGATTTGATTAATAATCACGGCCTGGCATTGATGACCGCTCCGTTTGGTACCAATGTGCCTTCCGGCAATCCGGAGACATGGGCAATACAGCGCAACGTGTTGTGGGACTTGCACCGGGGTGTCAACGTGACGGATGCAGCCAATACGGAAATGATTATGCCGATTCTGAACTACTATACAGAAGGCTTTATTTCTTATCCGTTGATGCGCGCCATGTGCGTACACTGGAGTAACGGTGACCTTCTTGACCCGCATGGTTTGCAGCATCCTACTTACAACTATGAGCGTTCCAATTCGGCTTATAATCCGGAACTGGACTGGCTGCGTGTTTTAGGACGTGGTATCGGCTGTTTCCGTACCTCTTACCACTACAACCAGACTATCTGGAACTATGACGGTGAGACGGATTGGCAAGACCTACGTCACAGTCGTGAAGCCGGTAACTGGGTAGAAATGACGGATTTGAAGTACAACGATCCGGCTTCAGTTTATTATGGACAAAACATGATGCTTTATGCACCGGAAGATTACCGTGATCCGGAGACAGGTGAATTACTGATTTCTAAGGGGCAGTTACTTTGCAATGACACCATTCGTAGCTGGTATCCAATACCTTTGTATAAAGTTTACATTTTGGACCAGGCTGCGGAAGAAAACCAAGGAGCCAATCAATTTAACGGAGCTACCAATGGTAACGGTACTTCCAATGGAAATATGTATCTGTTCCGTTTGGCGGAGACTTACCTGCTTCGTGCCGAAGCCAAGTTCTATCAAGGCAATGCAGCTGGTGCGGCTGAGGATGTAAATGTGATCCGTCGCCGTGCCAATGCCAAGAAGATGTTTACTACGGTGACCATCGGTGACATCTGTGACGAGCGTGCCCGTGAGCTTTACCTCGAAGAATGGCGTCAGCCGGAGTTGACCCGTATCTCCTGGTGCTTGGCCCGTAGCGGTCAACCCGATGAATGGGGTAATACTTACGATCTGGCTACATGGGATAAGCAATCTGGAACAGATGCTGCTGGAGGTAGTTATTGGTATCAAAGAACTACCCGTTACAGCCTCTTCAATAAGGGAACAATATCATCAAAGGTTAACATCACTTACCAAGTAGACAAGCGCAACCTCTTCTGGCCGATTCCTAACTCGGCAATTACGGCTAATACAGGTGCCCAGCTTCGTCAGAACTATGGTTACGATGGTTACGATGACAGTGTATTCATGTTTGACAACTGGCAAGATGCCGTGGCTGATGAAGAAATAGCAGAATAAATAGAATCTCTGTTTTTCAATAGGTATTTAGGGTAGGGCTCACTCTTTCGGTTAGGGGAGTGGGCCCTTATCATTTTCGTTCTTTGACTTGATGAGGGAAAATAAATGGGAATTTAGATAGCACACAGATAACACAGATTAAACGAGATGACCACAGATTTTTTTAAAGGGGCTTCGCCCGAATCTTTCTCATTTCAGATTCCAGAATTCAGATTCCAGAATTCAGATTTCATAAATCAGAAATCAGTAAATGAAATAATCTGTGAAAATCTGTTTTATCAGTGTCATCTGTGTGCCATATAAACACCCCGATAAATTATCATTTACCAAATGCATATTGTCACATATTCTGCTTGTCGAATAAAAGTGGGGGAAGCATTTGGAAAATGACTTTTTAGTCATCAGTGAAGTGGTCTATAGATCACTTCCCAAGCCGTCTATTGTTCAGTTGATAAGTGATTAATAGATCACTTGACAAGTGATTAATTATTCACTTGATAAAGGATTGATAAGGATTTTGCTTTTCTGTAAGGATTTGAATATGAGTATTTTGTATATTGCTGTTCAGAATCTTGGCTGCGGCTTGTGAGGAGTGTGGACGGTCAAGAAGAACTTTGCGTTCTTCTCTCAAATGTCCGCTTTTTTTTGTTGAAGCATACCGATGAAGCCGATCTGACGGATGACATTACAGAATGACTAAAAGAACATTTTCTTATTTTTCATTTGTTTTTCCTTACAATTCATCGGATAAATGAAATAAATAATTATATTTGCAAACATCATAAATTTTATATCAGTAACATGAAAAAAATGTATGCGGGCTTATGGTTGATAGTGGCCTTGTGGATGTCGGTGCAACCGGTGTCGGCGGAAAATAAGAAAGGGAAAGAAGTGAATGACCGTGAAGTGTGGGTCAGCGCACTTTATCAGATGGCGGCTCCCGTGCTGAGCAACATGAGTGAAGGAAAGTTGCAGGAAAAGATGCAGGTGGAACTCAGTCCTACGTGGGACGGGCGTGACCGCCGGGTGACTTATATGGAATGCTTCGGCCGCCTGATGGCGGGACTGGCTCCTTGGCTTTCGCTGCCTGATGATGACACGGAAGAAGGAAAAATGCGCAAGCAGCTCCGTGAATGGGCGTTGAAGAGCTATGCCCAGGCCGTGGACCCGCAGAGCAAGGACTATCTGTTGTGGCGCAAGGAAGGACAGCCACTGGTGGATGCCGCTTATGTGGCCGAGAGTCTGTTGCGGGGATACGATGCCTTGTGGGTGCCGTTGGACAGCGTGACCAAGAAACGTTATATAGAGGAATTTACCCAATTGCGCCGGGTAGACCCGCCTTATACTAACTGGCTGCTTTTCTCCTCCACGGTGGAGTGTTTCTTGCGGAAGGCCGGTGCACCGAGCGATACGTACCGCATTGTTTCGGCCTTGCGGAAAGTGGAAGAATGGTATGTGGGTGACGGTTGGTACAGCGACGGGCCGGGCTTTGCCTTTGACTACTACAACAGCTTCGTGCTGCATCCCATGTACGTGGAGTGTCTGGAAGTATTTACCAACGGAGGAAAGAACAAGATATGGAACGCCGCCGGTTGCGACTTTGCCAAGGCGCAAAGACGTATGCAGCGGTTCGGCATGATACTGGAACGCTTTATCTCTCCCGAAGGGACGTTCCCGGTATTCGGCCGCTCCATTACGTATCGCACAGGTACGTTGCAGCCGTTGGCTTTGCTGGCATGGCGCGGATGGTTGCCCAAGGAACTTCCGAACGGACAGGTACGCGCGGCCATGACGGCTGTCATCCAACGCATGTTTGGCGACAAGCGGAATTTCAATGAGAAAGGTTTTCTGACCTTAGGCTTTAACGGCAAGCAGCCGAACATATCGGACTGGTACACCAACAACGGCAGCCTGTATCTGGCTTCGTTGGCTTTCTTGCCTTTAGGCTTACCGGCCGACCATCCTTTCTGGACGGACGCTCCGCTGCCTTGGACTTCGAAGAAAGCATGGGAAGGCATGGATTTTCCGAAAGACCATGCATATTATGAATAAATAAATGGGAATTTATGTACTTTTTCTTTCGCTTGTCCGAAAGAAAAAGCTACCAAAAAGAAAGGACCCCGTCTGCACTTCCGTGGCTACTGCGGACGTCTTTCAGCCTAAAGGGCAAAAACTCGCTTCGCTCAGACAGGCTTGCCCTTTTTTACGGCTGAAAGCCATCCTCCGTTTTACGCCCCTGCAGTGAGGCCGGAATTAATAGACAATCATAAATGGCTGCCAACACCGCGCAGCCCGCGCCTAAGCGGAGGGACGTAAAGCGGAGAGGTTGTTTTTGCGTGAAGAACGGCACTTTGTTTGAGCGAAGCGAGTTTTGTGCCGTTTAGCAAAAACAGACTCGGAGTAGTCCCGGAGGTTCAGCGCTTGACTTTTTTCTTTTGGTAGCTTTTCTTTTTGCGTCAAGGCAAAAAGAAAAGTACACACACAGATAAATTATCAGTTATGAATAGAAAAATACTTGTGGCTTGGTGCTGCGTATGGGGAAGCCTCTTGCCGCTGATGGCGCAAGAAATAAAGGGACATTTGGTGGAAGTAGGACCGGGGTATAGTCAGACTTCGGTGAACACGACCGTATTCCGCAACAGTTCGTTAGTGACCATGGGGGAAGAGCAATACATCTCTTATTATGACCCTGAAGGCTACCTGACGCTGGGCAAGCGGAAACCGGACTCTGGTAAATGGATATTGCATCGCACGCAATACAAAGGCAATGTAAAGGATGCGCACAACGTCATCAGCATGATGCTGGACGGGGACGGATACATACACGTGGCATTCGACCATCATGGACAACCCTTGAACTATTGTCGCAGCGTGGCGCCTTATTCCTTGGAACTGGGTGAAAAGATGCCGATGACCGGTGTGGACGAGGAAGACGTGACCTACCCGGAGTTTTACAAACTGTCGAGTGGAGATTTGCTGTTTGCCTATCGTTCCGGAGCTTCGGGACGGGGTAATCTGATCTTGAACCGTTATGACGTAAAGCGGAAAAAATGGACTCGTGTGCAAGATGTGCTGATAGATGGCGAGGACAAACGCAACGCTTACTGGCAACTGTATGTGGACGAGCAGGGAACCATCCATTTGTCGTGGGTGTGGCGTGAGACCTGGATGGTAGAGACCAATCACGATTTGTGTTATGCCCGCTCGTCAGACAATGGGGTGACGTGGTGTAAATCGAACGGAGAAAAGTACGATTTGCCCATTCGGAAGGATAACGCGGAGTATGCTTGCCGCATTCCGCAAAACTCGGAACTGATCAACCAGACCAGCATGAGTGCGGACAGCGAGGGACATCCGTATATCGCTACTTACTGGCGCAGTGCGGATAGCGATGTGCCGCAATACCGCATGGTGTGGCATGACGGGAAGCGGTGGAATACGCGGCAGGTATCCCAACGCCGGACATCTTTTTCCTTGAAGGGCGGCGGTACGAAGATGATTCCTATTGCCCGGCCTCGGATTGTGGCGGACGGCCGTAAGGTGTACTACGTCTTTCGGGATGAAGAACGGGGCAGTAAAGTATCGTTGGCGTATACGGAGGACGTGGCCAAGGGGCAATGGAGAGTTACGGATCTGACGGACTTTGCCGTGGATGCCTGGGAGCCTTCGCACGATGCGGAACTTTGGAAACAGAAGAAACAACTGCATCTGTTTGTACAGCATACGTATCAGGGTGATGGAGAGCGGACGGTGGAAGCCGAACCGCAACCGGTGTATGTATTGGAGGTGAGTAAATGAACCATTATAAAATAATAAATATGAAGAAGAGTATTTTTACAGTATTGGGAGCGGCAGTCTGTCTGCAAATGGCTTCCTGTGTTGCCGAACAGAAACAACCTACGGCGGACGAAGTGATAGGTATTATTAATAAGGTGAATACCCATTGGCAAGAAACGAACCCGGTGCACGGACGTTCCTTCTGGGACAATGCTGCGTATCATACCGGTAATATGGAAGTGTATTTCCTGACCGGTGACACTACCTATTATAATTACTCAGAAGCCTGGGCTGAACACAACGAGTGGAAAGGGGCAAAGAGTGATAATAAAGAGGAATGGAAATATAGTTATGGAGAATCGGACGACTATGTGCTGTTCGGCGACTATCAGATTTGTTTCCAAACATACGCTGACCTGTATACGGTGGAACCGGATACACAGAAGATAGCACGTGCCCGTGAAGTGATGGAATACGAGATGAGTACGCCCAATAACGATTATTGGTGGTGGGCCGACGGTCTGTATATGGTGATGCCCGTGATGACCAAACTCTACAAGATTACGAACAATCCGCTTTATTTGGAAAAACTGCATGAATATTGGGAATATGCCAACAGCATCATGTATGACGCGGAGGCCGGCCTGTATTACCGTGACGCCAAATACGTTTATCCCAAGCATAAAAGTGTGAACGGGAAGAAGGATTTCTGGGCACGTGGTGATGGCTGGGTATTGGCAGCCTTGGCCAAGGTATTGAAAGACTTGCCCGAAAATGACGCTTACCGTCAGGAATATGTAGACCGTTTCCAGACAATGGCGAAGGCGGTGGCGGCTTGTCAGCAGCCTGAAGGTTACTGGACACGCAGCATGCTGGACGCTGAACATGCACCGGGACCGGAGACCAGCGGTACGGCTTTCTTTACTTACGGTCTGTTGTGGGGTATCAATAACGGATACTTAGACAAAGCGACTTATGTGCCTGTGGTCATGAAAGCGTGGAATTACCTGAGCAACGTGGCTCTGCAATCGGACGGAAGTGTGGGTTATGTACAACCTATCGGCGAAAAAGCCATACCGGGACAGGTGGTCGATGTGAACTCGGTTGCTCCCTTCGGCACGGGTGCTTTCTTGTTGGCTGCCTGCGAAATGGTGCGTTATCTGAGCGCTTCCTAAAGTAATTTTTTGTCTGTGAACTATTTTAGTCCAATTTTGATGCATTTGCGGTTGCATATATAAGATTATATGTGTATTTTTGACACCAAAAAATAAGTATCATGAAAAACATTGTTTTACGTATCGCGTTTGCGCTGAGCCTTGGGGGGAGTATGATTCCTGGCTTCGCCCAAGAGAAAACAGTATGTGAGAAAGATTATGTAGCTTATCTGTTCACGTACTTTACGGGTAACCACATCAGCGAAGAAGCCGTGTGCTATGCAGTCAGTATGGACGGCTATTCGTATTGGGCACTGAATAACAACAAACCGGTGATAGACTCGAAGGTCATCAGTTCGACGGGAGGCGTGCGCGACCCGCACATCTTGCGTTGTGAGGATGGAAAGACATTCTATATGGTAGTGACCGACATGGTGAGTGGAAACGGGTGGGACTCCAACCGGGCCATGGTCATGCTGAAATCAACGGACTTGGTGAACTGGACGCACTCGGTCATCAACATGCAGAAACGGTATGAAGGCCAGGAAAATCTGAAGCGTGTATGGGCACCGCAAACCATTTTCGATCCCGAAGCCGGTAAGTATATGGTGTATTGGTCGATGCAATACGGCACCGGACCGGACGTCATCTACTATGCTTACGCCAACAAGGACTTTACTGATCTGGAGGGAGAACCCAAGCCTTTGTTTGTGCCGGAGAACAAGAAGTCGTGCATTGATGGAGATATCGTATATAAAGATGGGGTCTATCATCTGTTTTATAAGACCGAAGGCCATGGGAACGGCATCAAGGTGGCCACGACCCGTTCGTTGACTTCTGGTGAATGGACCGAGGAGCCGGACTATAAGCAACAGACAAAGGAGGCTGTGGAAGGAGCTGGTACCTTTAAACTGATAGGCCAGGACAAATATATATTAATGTATGACGTCTATATGAAGGGGCGTTATCAGTTTACGGAGTCAACGGATCTGGAACATTTCAAAGTGATAGACAACGAAGTGAAGATGAACTTCCATCCGCGTCACGGTACGATTATTCCGATTACGCGGGACGAATTGCTCCGCATCACGGAGAAATGGGGTAAACCGGCTGAACTGGGCGCATTGCCCAACAATCCGGTATTGCCGGGCTTTCACGCCGACCCCGAAATCCTTTATTCCAATCAGACAGGCAAGTACTACATCTATTCTACTACGGACGGTACGCCGGGATGGGGAGGCTGGTATTTCACAGTGTTCTCATCGGATGACTTGACACATTGGACGGATGAGGGCATCATGCTCGACTTGAAGTCTGAGCAAGTGCCTTGGGCCGATGGCAATGCGTGGGCACCCTGTATAGAAGAGGTGAAGCAAAAGGACGGCAGCTATAAATACTACTGTTATTATAGCGGAAACCCGAAAGCCGGAGGCGGCAAGCAAATCGGTGTAGCCGTGGCCGACAATCCTGTCGGACCTTTTACGGATTTGGGGCATCCTATCATTACGGATTCTCCCGTAGGTCATGGACAACAGATTGATGTGGATGTCTTCACCGATCCTGTATCGGGCAAAAGGTATCTGTATTGGGGTAATGGCTATATGGCCGGTGCCGAACTGAACAAAGACATGGTCTCCATCAAAAAGAAAACGCTGACGGTGTTGACTCCTGAAGGAGGTACGTTGCAGGATTATGCTTATCGCGAAGCTCCTTATGTGTTCTATCGTAATGGACTGTACTATTTCTTATGGTCGGTGGATGATACCGGTTCGCCCAATTACCATGTGGCTTATGGAACATCAGAATCTCCTCTTGGCCCCATTAAAGTGGCAGACCGGCCTGTTGTGTTAATACAGAATCCGGATAAAGAGATATACGGACCGGCTCATAATTCGGTACTGAATCTGCCGGGTACGGATGAGTGGTGGATTGTGTATCACCGCATCAATAAATGGTATTTGAAGAACGAACCGGGCGTGCACCGTGAAGTATGCATAGACCGTATGGAGTTTAATCCGGACGGCACTATCAAGCCGGTAGTTCCTACTCTGTAAAAATACGAATCTTAATCCATAGCAACATGAAGAATAGACTGATAATGATAGGTTTGTTCGGTTTGTCGGCTTTGACCATAGCTGCCCAATCGGTAGATGTGACCGGCCCGGATGGAAAGTTGAAGGTGAGTGTATCGTGCGAAAGCGGAAAGGCTTCCTACACCATTACTTACGAAGGTAAACAGATGTTGGAAACTTCGCCTTTAGGCATGAATACCAACATCGGAGATTTCTCGAAAGATTTGAAACTGGTAAAACATGCGACGGAAAAGTTGGACCGCGTCTATACACAGACCCGCATCAAGACTTCTACGGTGCATTATCAGGCTAACGAGTTGGTGTGTCATTTTACGAACGCGGATGAAAAGCCGATGCAGGTAACTTTCCGTGTAAGCAATAACGATGTAGCATTTCGCTACACCTTGCCCAAGAGTGGCGAGACGGGTAGTGCGCGTGTCCTTTCAGAGATGACAGGATTCCGTTTTCCCGATGTTACCACCACTTTTTTATGTCCTCAAAGCGATGCGATGATAGGTTGGAAGCGTACCAAGCCCAGTTATGAGGAAGAATACAAGGCGGACGCTCCGATGAGCGACCGCTCGCAATATGGTCATGGCTATACATTTCCTTGCCTGTTTAAGGTAGGGGAGGAAGGCTGGGTATTGGTCAGTGAGACCGGTGTGGACAGCCGCTATTGCGCCTCACACCTGAGTGACTCGGATAACAGGCTTTATACGATAGCTTTCCCCATGCCGGAAGAGAACAACGGAAACGGAACGGTGGAACCGGCTTTCGCTTTGCCGGGAAGCACACCGTGGCGTACTATTACCGTAGGAAACACGTTGAAACCGATAGTGGAAACTACGGTGCCTTGGGATGTAGTGGAACCCCGATATCAGACTGAGCACCATTACCGGATGGGACGCGGCACATGGAGTTGGATATTGTGGCAGGACAACAGCATCAACTTTGCCGACCAGGTGAAGTATGTGGATTTGGCTGCGGCGATGGGGTATGAATATGTATTGGTAGACAATTTTTGGGACAAGAACATCGGGCGTGAACGTATGGAGGAACTGGTGGCTTATGCACGTCAGAAAGGGGTAGGCTTCATCTTGTGGTATAGTTCCAGTGGTTATTGGAACGACATTATACAAAGCCCGCTCAACCACATGGACAATTCCATCATCCGCAAGCAAGAGATGCGCTGGTTGCAAAAAATCGGTGTGAAAGGCATCAAGGTGGACTTTTTCGGAGGCGACAAGCAGGAAACAATGCGCCTGTATGAGGAGATTCTGAGCGATGCTGATGACCACGGCCTGATGGTCATTTTCCACGGGTGTACCCTGCCGCGCGGTTGGGAACGTATGTATCCCAATTACGTGGGAAGCGAAGCGGTGCTGGCTTCGGAAAACTTGATTTTCCAACAACATTTCTGTGACAACGAGGCTTTCAACGCTTGCCTGCATCCGTTTATCCGCAATACGGTGGGCTGTATGGAGTTTGGCGGGACGTTCCTGAACAAACGTTTGAATCGGGGAAATGACGGAGGTACCATCCGGCGCACCACCGATGTATTCCAGTTGGCTACGTCTGTTCTTTTCCAAAATCCCATTCAAAACTTTGCTTTGGCGCCCAATAACTTGACCGATGCGCCGGAAGTGTGCATTGATTTCATGAAACAAGTGCCGACAACGTGGGACGAGACTCGTTTCATAGACGGTTATCCGGGTAAGTACGTGGTATTGGCACGTCGCCATAACGACATTTGGTATGTGGTTGCCGTCAATGCCCAAAAGGAAACTTTGGAGGTGGAAGTGGACTTGCCCATGCTGGCAGGTGAGACGGTTTCCTTCTATTATGACGGAAAGAATCGGGAACCCTTGCGGAAGAAACTGCCCATCAAGGCGGATGGTAAATTGAAGCTGACCGTCCAACCTCAAGGAGGAGCAGTCTTGATGAAGTGACATTGTATAATATTTGTATATACCATGAAGAAAATGAAACAATTCGCCTTACCGGTGTTGGCCTTGGGATTGGCTGCCCTGCCTGTGCAGGCCGATGTGCGGGATGTGACTAATGCGCCCGATTCCGTGTACCTTTTCTCGTATGCGCAAGCCAACGGGCAGAGTGGACTGAGATTCGCCTGGAGCGGCGATGGAGAAAAATGGCATGTTGTGGCCGACAATTATGAGTACCTGAAAAGCGACTTCGGTCCTTGGGGCAGCGGGAAGAAAATGTATGCGCCCATGTTGGTACAAAGTAAGGAAGATAATAGCTGGCATTGCCTGTGGCTCACAACCAAGAGCGGGCAAGTGATGGCACATGCCGCTTCGGATGACCTCCTGACCTGGAGGGCGCAGAGTTACTTCTATCCCAAGAACCGTGGACTGTACCAACCGGCTATCGCATGGCCCGTTAAAGAACAAACTGTAGTGGTAGACCGTGAAAACCTACGTGGATGGGTGCAGCGTGTACCTTATACTTTAATAGAAAGCCTGACACGCTTTGCCGACCATAAACGGTATCGCCAAAGCCTGTACGATGAGCGTATGGCCGATAACCCTGTCCGTTTTGCCGGATTGAAACCGGTGGAAGCCATTGTGCGGGTGCATGGCGAGCAGAGTAAACCCATCAGTGACCATTTAATTGGAATTTTCTTCGAAGACATCAACTATGGAGCCGATGGCGGTCTGTATGCCGAACTGGTTCAGAACCGGGACTTTGAGTACACGCCTACGGATAATTCCCGCAAGGACTGGAACAGTGGCTATGCGTGGAGTGTGGTTTCCGGAGAAGATACCGACCCGGTGACCATTGGGACTGAAACGCCTATTCATGAAAATAATCCGCATTACGCCATTCTGCACGTGCCTTCAACGGGTGCCCGTCTGCTGAATTCAGGCTTTGATGGTATTGTATTAAAGAAAGGCGAACGCTATGATTTTTCCTGTTTCGCCCGCACCGGACAAGGCGGTAAGGGAGGAAAAGTCGTGGTTAGTCTGATAGATAAAAACAATCAGGAAATCGCTTCCGCAACAATAAAAGTTACCTCAAAGAATTGGAAAAAGTGTCAGGCAGTATTGACGGCTGAGTCCGATATCCAGGATGCCCGCCTTTGCATTGCTCCTTCTGCCGGAGGCGCTTATCATTTCGATATGGTTTCCCTTTTCCCGCAAAATACCTTTAAGGGACGGAAAAATGGTTTGCGTGCCGATTTGGCACAGACTTTGGCTGATCTTCATCCACGATTTGTCCGTTTCCCCGGTGGATGTGTGGCTCACGGAGATGGTATAGATAATATGTATGATTGGAAAGGTTCCATTGGGCCGTTGGAAGCCCGTAAGCCTTTGCGCAACCTGTGGGGCTATCATCAGACACGCGGATTGGGCTATTTTGAGTTCTTCCAATTTTGTGAAGATATAGGTGCGGAGCCTGTACCCGTATTGGCAGCCGGCGTTCCTTGCCAAAACTCAGGTGGCGGAACGCAATACGGTCATGATGAATTGACTAAATATGGTCAGCAGTGTGGTGTCCCGATGGAGCAGATGCCCGAATACGTGCAAGACGTGCTTGACCTTATCGAATATGCTAATGGCGATGCCCGTAAGACGGAGTGGGGAAAGAAGCGTGCGGAAGCCGGACACCCTGAACCATTCAACCTGAAGTATATCGGAATCGGGAACGAGGACCTTATCACAGAAGTGTTTGAGGAACGGTTCGCGATGATATATAAGGCCGTGCGTGAAAAACATCCCGAAGTGACCGTTATCGGAACGGTAGGTCCTTTTTACGAAGGAACGGATTATAATGAAGGTTGGAAACTGGCCGATAGGTTGGACGTGCCAATGGTGGACGAGCATTATTACGTGACTCCCGGATGGTTTATCCATAACCAGGATTACTATGACCGCTATGACCGTTCGAAGTCGAAAGTTTACTTGGGAGAATATGCCGCTCATTTGCCAGGCCGTCCCAATAATATAGAGACTGCATTGTCCGAAGCACTTTATCTGACTGCGGTAGAACGCAATGCCGATGTCGTGACGATGACTTCGTACGCGCCTTTGCTTGCCAAGGAAGGACATACCCAATGGAGTCCTGACTTGATTTATTTCAATAATGAAGGAGTAAGGCCTACAGTAGGGTATTACACTCAGCAGATGTTCGGACAGAATGCCGGAAATCATTACATTTCCTCTACTGTCAAGTTGGATAACGAGCGGGATGCTGTGCGAAAACGCATTGGAGTGTCGGTGGTGAAGGACGATGCGTCCGGTGACTACATTGTGAAGCTGGTCAACCTCTTGCCAGTAGAGGTGAAAACGAAGGTGGTGATGGAAAATATATCCTTTGTTCATCCTACGGCTACAAAAACGGTATTGAAGGGCGTTCCCAGCGATAAGGAAGTCAAACCCGTGACCGGACCTTTTGAGGTTACAGGTGAGCATGTTCCTTATACGATGCCTCCTTATTCATTTACTGTTATTCGTGTGAAAGAAAATCCGGCGGATCCGTTTAACTAAATAAAAAATAGAAAAGATCATGAAGAATATATTGATAGGAATGACGTTAGCCTTATTCCCTTGCACTCTATTCGCCCAACAGAAACCGTTGCATTCAGGTTATCCCATTGACCCTGTGCCATTCACTTCAGTCAAAGTGACAGATCAATTTTGGGGACAACGTCTGGAGGCCAGTCGGGAAGTGACCATCCCCTTGGCATTCAGTAAGTGTGAGACCGAAGGACGTTATGAAAATTTCATCAAGGCTGCCCATCCCAGTGAGAACAATGAGGCACCCGGTTTTACCTTTGATGATACGGATGTTTACAAGACCATTGAAGGGGCCAGCTACCTGCTTCAGACCTATCCCGACAAAAAGTTGGAGAAATACATTGACAGCGTGCTGGTCATTGTGGCGGGTGCACAGGAACCGGACGGCTATCTGTACACCGCTCGTACCATGAATCCCAAGCACCCGCATGATTGGGCGGGACTTGAACGTTGGAGCAAAGTGGAAGACCTCAGTCACGAGTTTTATAACTTAGGCCACATGATAGAAGGTGCCGTAGCCCATTATCAGGCTACAGGCAAGCGCAATTTTCTGGATATCGCCATCAAATATGCCGATTGCGTATGCAAGGCTATCGGAGACGGTCCCGATCAGAAGCGTCTGGTGCCTGGACACCAGATAGCCGAAATGGCCTTGGTTCGCTTGTATTTAGCTACCGGAGACGAGAAATACCTGCGTCAGGCTAAATTCTTCCTCGACGCACGCGGAACAACCAGCCGACGTGATGCTTATAGCCAGGCACACAAGCCGGTATTGGAGCAAGATGAGGCTGTGGGCCATGCCGTGCGTGCCACCTATATGTATGCCGGTATGGCCGATGTAGCCGCCGTAACGGGTGACACGGCTTATATTCATGCTGTAGACCGCATTTGGGAGAATATTGTCAATAAGAAACTTTATATCACCGGAGGCATCGGTGCCCGTCATGCCGGAGAGTCGTTTGGTGACAACTATGAGTTGCCTAATCTTTCGGCCTATTGCGAGACGTGTGCCGCTATTGGTTTTGTGTATGTCAATTACCGTTTGTTCCTCCTGCACGGAGATGCCAAGTATTATGACGTGTTGGAGCGTACGCTCTATAATGGTCTTATCTCCGGCGTGTCATTGGACGGAGGCTCTTTCTTCTATCCCAATCCGTTGGCTTCTACCGGAGGGTATAGCCGTAAGCCTTGGTTCGGATGCGCCTGCTGTCCGAGCAACATCAGCCGTTTCATTCCCTCTTTGCCGGGTTATGTATATGCCGTGAAGGACAACGAAGTGTATGTCAACCTTTATTTGAGCAATCAGGCAGAACTGAAGGTCGGCAAGAAAAATGTGGTGTTGGAACAAGAGACCGGTTACCCCTGGAAGGAGGATATCCGGGTAAAGGTGCTTAAAGTCAATGCGCCGTTTGTAATGAACCTCCGTATACCCGGTTGGGTGCGAGGCGAAGTATTGCCGGGTGATTTGTACCGTTATGCCGATGACAAAGCTTTGCATTACACCGTGTCCGTGAATGGCGAGCCAGTATCAGGTGAACTTCAGAAGGGATATCTGCAAATAGACCGTAAATGGAAAAAAGGTGATGTGGTGGAAATACACTTCGATATGAAGCCGCGTGTGGTGAAAGCTAACGAGAAAGTGGAGGCTGATCGGGGACGTGTCTCTGTGGAGCGTGGCCCCATTGTGTATTGTGCCGAATGGCCGGACAATGACTTCAATATACATACCGTTTTGTTAAATCAGCACCCCTCTTTTCGTGTAACAGCCAAACCAGACTTGCTGTATGGCATCAATCAACTGGTTACCGATGCCCAAGCATTAAGTTATGATGTGACAGGTCGGTTGGCTGTGAAGGATGTGAAACTCACTTTGATACCCTATTATGCTTGGGCCCACCGGGGAGAGGGCGATATGGCGGTATGGTTGCCCATAGAAGTAAGCGCTTCATCCGCTTTACCTATAAAGACAGAGAAACAGGCCGACAATGGGTTCTTTGAGAATTGAATTTGATAAACTTCTAATTTATAAAGCCATGAAGAAATTAGCGACACTTTTAGCCTTGTCCCTTACGCTGGGCGTGCAGGCGCAAGAGCATGTGATGACCGTAGACGTATCCAAGCCTACGGCTTCCATTCAGCCGACAATGTATGGCATCTTCTTTGAGGATATTAACTTTGGTGCTGACGGAGGTCTGTATGCCGAGTTGGTGAAAAACCGTTCTTTTGAGTTTCCTCAGTCTTTTGTGGGCTGGGTGCCTTTTGGCAATGTGACGATACAGGATGCCGACCCGGCTTTCCCGCGTAATCCACATTATATCCGTGTAGTGAATGACGGACGCTTGTTGCGTGCCGGCATTGATAACGAAGGGTATCGGGGGATTGGTCTGAAAGCGGGTGAAGAATACCGCTTCTCCGTATATGCCCGTACGCCTGAAACTACTCCTATGAAACTTTCTATAGAATTGGTACAGGCTGATGGAGCTAATCCTGTGAAGAAAAGCATTGAAATCAGTGGGAAAGAGTGGACTAAGACAACGGCTGTTTTGAAGTCTGCTTTCACAGATCCTCATGCTCGTCTTCGTATTGTGCTCGAAAGTAGGGGTACGGTGGATATGGATCACATTTCCTTATTTCCCGTCAAGACGTGGAAAGGACGTGAGAACGGTTTGCGTGCAGACCTTGCCCAAGCACTCTATGACCTCAATCCCGGTGTGCTTCGTTTTCCCGGTGGCTGTATCATTGAGGGTAACAGCCTGGCCACTCGTTATCAGTGGAAAAATTCTGTAGGTCCGGTAGAAAACCGTCCGTTGAATGAAAACCGTTGGAACTATACTTTCAAACATCGCGCTTTTCCTGATTATTTCCAAAGCTACGGTCTTGGTTTCTATGAATTCTTCCTCTTGAGCGAAGACATCGGTGCTGAGCCTCTACCGGTTATCAGTTGCGGTCTTTCCTGTCAATATGAGAGTAACGAAGTTGTGCCTCTTGATGAGCTTGACCCTTATGTGCAAGACGCTCTCGATTTGATAGAGTTTGCCAATGGCGATGTCAGTACGAAGTGGGGAAAGGTGCGTGCCGATATGGGACATCCCGCACCCTTTAACCTGAAAATGATAGCTGTAGGCAACGAGCAATGGGACAAGGTGTATGTAGAGCGTTTGGAAGTATTTACCAAGGCCATTCGTGAGAAATACCCCGATATGAAGATTATCGGCTCTTCCGGTCCCAGCGCTTCGGGCGATAAGTTCGATTACCTTTGGCCGGAGATGAAGCGTGTGGGAGTTGACCTCGTGGATGAACATTACTACATGGAGCCGAAGTGGTTCCAAGACAATGCCCGCCGTTACGATTCCTATAACCGTAAAGGTCCGAAGGTTTTTGCCGGAGAGTATGCTGCGCATGACCATCCGACCGGCAAAGCCAACAACCTTTTCACCGCCCTGTCCGAGGCTGCGTTTATGACCGGACTGGAACGTAATGCAGATGTGGTTCACTTGGCTACCTATGCTCCACTCTTTGCCCATGTGGACGCCTGGCAATGGAATCCGGACCTTATTTGGTATGATAATCTCCGTATGATGCGTACCCCCAACTATTACGTACAGCAGATGTATGGCATGAATGCCGGTACGGATGTGCTTTCTCTTCAGATGGAAGGTCAGCCGGTTGCAGGCCAAGATAGTCTGTACGCTACGGCTGCCTTGAACAAACCTACGGGTGAGGTTATCGTCAAGCTGGTCAATACCGGTTCCAAGTCAGCTGAGGTGAAGATTAATTTCTCCGGAATGAAGAAGCGGCAATTGGCAGGAGGTACTTGTACGTACCTGCAAAATGAGGACCAAATGACGGTAAACACGTTGGATGACGAGAAACTTGTACCTCATGTCCGTCCTGTGTTTGCTGAAGGTCAAACAATCACTTTGCAGGTGCCCGAGCGTTTCTTTGGGGTCTATCGTTTGCAAATGAAGTAATTTTCTACCTTATTTGACGTATAATTCGACTTCAGATAAGCCCAATATTCTTAACTTTGCAGGTGAATTGGCGGATGAATCTGCCATATCACAACAAACATAAAAATTTTATTTATATCATGAAGAAGCAATTTATGACCGGTCTGTTCGCACTATTTGCTTTAGCGGCCAGTGCCCAGACTTTCACCGAGTGGCAAAATCCCGAGGTGAATGCTGTGAATCGCTATCCGATGCACACTAATTATTTTGCCTATGAATCGCCCGAAGCGGCACAAGAAGGGCAGAAGAAACTTTCGTCCAACTACATGACCTTGAACGGTCTGTGGAAATTCAACTGGGTGGCCAATGCCGATGCCCGGCCTACGGATTTCTGGAAGCAAGATTTCAACGACAAGGGGTGGGACAACATGCCCGTTCCCGGCATTTGGGAAATGAACGGCTATGGTGACCCTATCTATGTGAACACGGGCTTTGCCTGGGGAAACCAGTTTGAGAACAATCCGCCGCAGGTGCCTATTGAAGGCAATCACGTAGGTTCCTATCGTCGTGAGGTCATTGTACCCGCTTCATGGAAAGGCAAAGACATTATCGCCCATTTCGGTGCCGTGGCTTCTAACATGTACCTGTGGGTCAATGGCAGATACGTAGGTTATAGTGAAGACAGCAGATTAGAGGCTGAATTTGATTTGACCCGTTATCTGAAGCCCGGTCAGAAAAACCTTATTGCCTTCCAAGTGTTCCGTTGGTGCGATGGCTCTTATTTGGAGGACCAGGACTTCTTCCGTCATACAGGTGTATCCCGCGACTGTTACCTTTATGCGCGTGAGAAGAAACGCATAGAGGATATCCGTGTCACTCCCGACTTGGATGCGGAATATAAGAATGCTACGCTGACCGTACAAATAAAACTGAAAGGAAGCGGGCGAGTAGCTTTGAAATTGAAAGATGCGGAAGGCAACGAAGTTTCATCTGCCGCTACCCGTGGTGAAGATGTTACGATGAATATCACTAACCCCAATAAGTGGACTGCCGAGACTCCGTACCTATACACGCTTTATGCACAATTGGATGGTACTCCCGCTGAGATCATCCCGGTGAAGGTCGGTTTTCGCAAGGTGGAAATCAAAAATGCTCAAGTGCTTGTCAATGGTCAACCCGTACTTTTCAAAGGTGCCAATCGTCATGAGATGGATCCGGACGGAGGCTCCTACGTATCCGAAGAGCGCATGATACAGGACATTCAGATTATGAAGCAATTCAATTTGAATGCCGTGCGTACCTGCCACTATCCCGATGATAACTTCTTCTACGAGTTGTGTGACAAATACGGTATCTACATGGTAGCCGAAGCTAATATTGAATCTCACGGTATGGGTTATGGTGAGGAGACGCTGGCTAAACGTGATGATTATCATAAGGCTCACATGGAGCGTAACCAGCGTAACGTACAGCGTAACTTCAACCATCCCAGCATCATATTCTGGTCTTTGGGTAACGAAGCCGGTTATGGCAAGAACTTCGAGGATGCTTATGATTGGGTGAAAGCTGAAGACCCCAGCCGTCCCGTGCAATACGAGCAAGCCCGCTATGAAGGGAAGACGGACATCTTCTGCCCTATGTATTACGGTTACAATGCTTGTGAAAAGTATAGTCAGGACGACTCCAAGACGAAGCCCCTGATCCAGTGTGAGTACGCTCACGCCATGGGTAATTCTGAAGGTGGTTTCAAGGAATATTGGGACTTGGTGCGCAAGTATCCCAAATATCAAGGCGGTTTCATTTGGGATTTTGTTGACCAGTCTATCCGCTGGCCGGGCAAGAACGGTGTAACGATCTATGCTTATGGAGGAGACTTTAACCGTTTCGACAGAAGCAACCAGAACTTCTGTGACAACGGGCTTATCAGTCCCGACCGTGTGCCCAATCCTCACATGTACGAGGTAGGTTACTTCTATCAGAACATTTGGACTACCTTGGCAGATAAGAGTGCGAACGATGATGTGACGATCAATGTTTATAATGAGAATTTCTTCCGCGACCTTTCAGCTTACTATTTGGAATGGGAGGTGCTCAAGGCTGGTAAGGTAATGGCTGCGGGACGTGTGGACGATCTTAATGTGGCTCCGCAACAGACAGGCAAGCTCACTTTGGCATTGGGTCATTATTGCAAACAGAATGAAGCTCTGCTGAACGTGGCTTACAAGCTGAAACGTAACGAGGGTCTGCTTGAAGCCGGACACGTAGTAGCTAAAGACCAATTGGTATTGACTCCTTATACTGCTCCGTCTATGGAGTTGAAGAACGTATCAACAGTGAATGTAGAGGCCGTTCCTCCCGTGTTGAAGGAGAACGATGCCAACTACCTGATTGTATTGGGTGAGAACTTCCGCGTAGAGTTCAACAGATGGAATGGCTACATGACCAAGTACGAGGTAGCAGGTTTGGATATGATTCAAGAAGGTAAGGCTCTGACACCTAATTTCTGGCGTGCTCCTACGGACAACGATTTTGGTGCCAACCTGCAGAACAAATACGTTGTATGGAAGAATCCCACAATCAAGTTGAACGATTTGAAGGGACGTGTGGAGAATGGCCAGATAGTTGTGGAAGCCGCTTACGACATGCCTGAAGTATCTGCCAAGTTAGCTCTTACCTATACTATTAATAATATAGGTGCCGTGAAAGTGACGCAGAAGATGACCGCCGATAAGAGTGCCAAAGTAAGTAACATGTTCCGTTTCGGTATGCAGATGCCTATGCCGCGTACATTCGAGACTGTTGAATACTACGGACGCGGTCCGGTAGAGAACTACATCGACCGTAATCACAATACGCAGCTTGGTATTTATCGTCAAAGTGTGGACGAACAGTTCTATCCTTATATCCGTCCGCAGGAGAATGGTACAAAGAGCGATATCCGTTGGTGGAAGATGCTCAACGCTGGTGGTGCAGGTCTCCAAGTAGTAGCTGCGGCTCCTTTCTCCGCTTCGGCTTTGCATTATACCATCGAATCTTTGGATGAAGGTCCGAGTAAGATTCAACGTCATTCGCCTGAGGTAGAGCAGGCTGATCTGACCAACCTTCTCATCGATAAGATTCAGGCAGGCTTGGGTTGCGAGGACAGTTGGGGACGTATTGCCCGTCCCGAATACCAGGTGCCTTATGGAGATTATGAGTTTACTTTCATTCTCACTCCGGTAAAGCATTGTTTGGATATTCGGTAAGATGTGATAGAAAGATTATAAGATAAATGAGAGGGATGCTATGCGGGCTGTATAGCATCCTTTTTTTTAAAAATAGGCTTGAAATGCATGAATTATTCAGAAAATATTCATAGATTTGCAATCCTATACTAAAATTAGCAATTTATTCATCTTATATGTGTTTAAGGACATGAAACGTCAGTTTGCTTACATTTTCTTTGTGCTCTTTGGCCTGGTTGTGACTGGTTGCACGAGCGAAGACCCTGCTTTTACTCTTTCTCAGAACAATTTCTCGAATATCAGTCCGGAGGGGGGGACTCTTTCTATTGATATCCGTACTTCCAGTACGTGGACGGCTACCAGCTTGAACGATGACTGGTGTAATGTGTATCCGAGCAGCGGTACTGGGAATGGGACCATCCGAATAGAAGTAGAAGGTAATCTGAGTGCAGACCGTAACGCGACGGTGGTTATTTTTTGTGATAATGAACGGTCGGAAATAAACATTGCTCAAACCGCTCTGCCCGAAGGGCAAGAACTGACCTACCGTATTCCCGTCATCTTCCATGTATTGTATAAAGATGCGGCAGACGACTATCAGTATGTTTCCGCCACACGCATCCGGCAAGTACTGGATAATGTGAATGCCTATTATGACGGAACTCCTGTCTGGACAGGAGGAGACACTCCACAGGATGTGAATTTGGAATTTGTGCTGGCCGAGACGGACGAAGAGGGCAATGAACTTGAGATACCCGGTGTGGAATACGTCCAATGGAATCAGATGCCTATTGATTGCGAGTCGTTTATGTCCTCTTCCAGCGAACGTATTTTGAATCTCATGTGGGACATGAACAAATACATCAATATAGTGCTCTATAACTTCTCAGATTATGGGGACGGTTCCGTTATTATGGGTATCTCCCATCTTCCGCTTTCCACTGCAGGCACCAATTATCTGGAAGGGCTGCAGGCAGTGGAATACACTCATTTGGAAAACGATAATCTGGGCTATCCGCAATGCGTTTCTATCAACAGTCTTTATTTTTACGAAGATACTCCGGCTAGATGTTACAATCCTATGGATGCCAATGTCACTTTGGCGCATGAGTTGGGGCATTATTTAGGTCTGCATCATGCCTTTAACGAAGACGATGAAGAGTCGGACGGATTGGGGAAAGATTGTACCGATTCGGACTATTGCGAGGATACTCCTCCTTATAATAGATATGTGTATGGCTTGTGGTTGAGTCATTATTATCAAGAAAGTAAATTACCCATGGAAGCCTTCCAACGCGAGGATTGTAATACGGGAGATACGTTTCTGTCTTATAATCTGATGGATTATGAAATTAGTTTCAGTGACCGTTTCACACCTGACCAACGTGCCCGTATGCGTCATGTCTTGGAGTACAGTCCGTTGATACCGGGTGCTAAACGTATTTCTTCTACCACTCGTATGGCACCCGCAGGAGTACTGGATATTCCCGTTATCTATAAAAAATGCGTAAAATATTCAGTGGGCTTAAAGAAAAAGTAACATAAATTCAGTAACCGTTTACGGAGGACAATCTATAATATGAATGTTCTCCATCAGCCAATGCTTGGTTTGTGTTCAAAGAAATATATACTTCAACCGTCCGAGAATATAAGTTCATCGGCAAAGTAATATATAATCTAATGCGGTTGAAGTATATATTCTTTTTGGAGCAAGCTTATTGGCAAAATGCGGACATCTGATTTGGCAAATCACGCGAAGATGTCGCTCCGTTGCACGTAAGCTATTGGCTCACCTTTGTTCACTATGCTGCCTTGCTGGGCGCAGACTTCTACCACGCGTCCCGTAAAACCTGTATAGACAGGTTCGTATTCGCCCCATGGAGTGGAGACATAGCAGAAGACTTCATCATGCTGGTATTTGCGACCTACGAACGGGGCGGAAGAAGGACCGTCCACCGACACTTCCCACAACACTTGACCACGACTGGGGGCAAGAATAGGGTCGGCTTTGGCACGCTTCAGTTTGCGGATCTCCTCTTCGGACACGGCACCCTTCGATAAAGCGGCATCTTTGGCACGCATCAGCTCTTCCTCGAAACGCTTTTTGGCTACGCCCGATTTGTAGTCTCGATATTGGCGGTCGTGCATGGCCAGTTCGAATAGTTCCTCTTCGTCTTCACCATACTCCCAACCATTTTCGTCCATCTCCTTGCGATAGGAGTCTAACGCATCGGGGTAGTTGGCTTGCGGATCAACATCGGTAAACTCATAACCTTTTGCTTTAGCCAATTCGATAATTTCCGGGGCCAAGGGACCGGGCAGGCGTCCGCTCTTTCCCAAAATCATGTCCCACGTATGGTTGTCTATCATTGTCCAGCGTTCTTCGCCTTTAACGAGTTGCATGACATTCATCAGGGCCACGTTCTTAACGTATTGGCTGAAAGGAGTCACCAGTGGCGGATAACCAAGTTTAGGCCATACATATTCTACTTCATCGAAGAGCATCACTAACAGATCATCCAAACTCATGGGCGATTGGTTCTTGCTCTTAAGTATGAGGTTGATTCCGGAATGCACGCCTTTCAGATCGGCCATCATGGAGCCCATCATGCCGCCAGGCAGACCACACTTCAGCAGGAGGGAGGACATGTGCTTGTTTGTGGGGTCCATGAAGTAACCCAAGAAGTCATCAATGAACTCTTGTGTCAGAGCACGAGTGTGCATGTAAGCTTTCATGTTGATGTCGGGCACTTGGAAACCTTTATCTTTTAACATGGCCTGTACGGAAATAACATCGGGGTGCACTTTGCCCCACGACATCGGTTCCATAGCTACATCGATGATGTCTGCTCCGGCCTCGCATACCTCGAGAATAGAAGCCATGGAAAGTCCTGGGCCGCTATGTCCATGATATTGGATGAGCACCTGCGGATGGCGTTCTTTGATCGTCTTGGTGAGACGTCCTAACATGCCCGGACGGCCGATGCCGGCCATGTCCTTGAGGCAGATTTCGGGGGCACCTGCTTCAACAAGTTTGTCAGCTATGCTGGAGTAGTACTCTACGGTGTGTACGGGCGAGTAAGTGATGCATAAGGTGGCTTGGGGTATCATGCCAGCCTCCAGCGCATAATGGATGGAGGGGATGATGTTGCGCGTTTCGTTCAGTCCACAGAAAATACGGGTAATGTCTACCCCTTGTGCATGTTTGACGCGATACATGAGGCGGCGCACATCGGCCGGTACGGGATACATGCGCAGCGCGTTCAATCCACGGTCCAGCATGTGTGTCTGTATGCCTGCTTCGTGGAAAGGTTTGGTGAAGGCACGTACAGCCTTATTAGGATTTTCTCCATAGAGCAGATTGACTTGCTCAAACGCTCCTCCGTTGGTTTCCACGCGGGCGAAGCAACCCATGTCAATGATGGACGGGGCTACGCGCACCAATTGGTCAATACGCGGCTGATACTTGCCGGACGATTGCCACATGTCTCGATAGACGAGGCTGAACTTGATTTCCTTTTTCATAGCATTCAAATTAAAAAAAAGTTTTCAAAGATTGTTTCCTATATATAAGTCCGTTTAGTTTGGTAAAACTTCACAAATATAAGTTTTTCATTTTATATTACGGTATATTTTTGCGGAAAATATTCAGGGGAAAATATATGTTATATATCATATTAAAATGATAACTTTGCAAAAAGAATAAAGATTGATATGGAATTTCCTCACGTAGACCTTCCCGTCGACATCATCGCATGGACGGACGTTACCGAAGACACACTGAACCTGTACAAACAATCGTGCCGGCTGAAGGCCTGTATCTTTGCCCTTTGTATCGAAGGCTCTCTTAAGGTGAGCATCAACCTGATGGATACGGAAGTGAAGCAGGGGGATTTCATCACCCTCCTGCCGGGAAGCATCATCCAATTCTATGGGCAAAAGGGGCGGGTGCGTATAGGTTTCGTGGGCTTCTCGGAGTTTTGCCACTCCGGTGCCAATCTGATGGCACCTACGGCTAGTGTCTATCCAGATTTGGCGGAGAATCCCATCGTTCGTGTTAACGACACAATAGCATCTTATCTGGAGGATTATTTCGCCCTGTTGGGACGTGTTACTACGGGGCCTTATCCGCCCGATACCAATATGGCTCGCAACATACTGAATAATCTGCTCTATGTCGTCAATCGGATGTACACTCGCCTTAAGTTGGGCTCCGATCGGGTACGAAGTCGCAAAGAAGAAATCTGCCACCGATTGGTGCAGTTGGTTTTCGAGCATTATGCGCATGAGCGCCGGGCCCAGTTTTATGCCGATAAGATGGGTATCTCTCTGCAACATCTGAGCACCACCGTAAAGCAGGTAACAGGGCGCGGTGTATTGGACATCATCGCTCATGTGGTGATGGTGGATGTAAAGACTAAGCTGAAGTCTACGAACATGACTATTCAGGAGATTGCCTATTCGCTCAATTTCCCCAACGCTTCTTTCTTCGGTAAATATTTCAAGAGGCACATGGGCATGACTCCGCAAGAATACCGGAATAGTTGAGCAAAATTTCCGGCTCATTTTGCATGAAGTTCGGACAATAAACCTTATATTTGTCGGAAGTGAAATGATAATATACTATTGTTTTTTTAACGAAAGACTCTTATGAAAAAGCAAAATGCCGGATTGCTTGCCTTGCTGCTTACAGCAAGCTCGCTTTTTTTTGCATGTACCGACAAAATGAAACAAAATGTCGGAGCCTTGGAATTTGATAGCTTGCAGGTGAATCGCACTGAACACCTTTTCGGAGATACCGCCAAACCGGCGTGCAACATTGTGATGAACGTCGCTTTCGTGCGTCACTCTTCCGACTCTGTGATGAAGGATAGTCTTAATACCTTCATAATGGCCTTATGTTTGGGCGACGAATACATGAACGAGACTCCCCAAAGTGCCATTCCTCTTTATGCGGACCATTACATCCGGAATTACCGTGGCGATTTGGAACCGATGTACGCCAAAGAGGATGGAGAAGGCAATGTGGGGGCCTGGTATTCTTATTATAAAGGTATAGAGGGGCATGTGCAATACTATCGGGGAGACTTGCTGGTGTATCGCATGGATTTTAACGAATACACGGGTGGAGCACATGGCATTTATATGACTTCGTTCCTCAACATGAACTTGCAGACGCTTATGCCTATTCGCCTGGCCGACCTCTTTGTGCCCGATTATGAAATGTACTTGACGGACTTACTCTGGAATCAGCTAATGGCCGATAACAATGTAGCTACGCACGAAGAGTTGGAAGAAATGGGTTATACCAGCACAGGCGACCTGGCTCCCACGGAGAATTTCTATTTGGACACGGACGGAATTACATTTTATTATAACGTGTACGACATAGCTCCCTATGTCATGGGGCCTGTGAAAATTACACTTCCTTATGACGCCGTGCGTCATTTGCTGAACGACAATAAATTAATAGAAAGTATTGAACAATGATATTCGCTTCGCAAAATGGACATCATCACGAAATATTTCTCCGGACTTAGCGAAACACAGCTCAGGCAATTCTCAGCTTTGGGCGACCTCTATGCGGAATGGAATGCCCGGATAAACGTTATCTCGCGCAAGGATATTGGAAATCTTTACGAGCATCACGTGCTTCATTCGCTGGGCATAGCCAAGATCATTCGCTTTAGACCCGGCACCGAAGTGATGGATTTGGGTACGGGAGGGGGCTTTCCTGGCATTCCTTTAGCCATTCTTTTCCCCGAATCTCGCTTTCACTTGGTGGACAGTATCGGTAAGAAAGTGCGTGTGGCCACTGAAGTAGCTTCCGTAATCGGGTTAGAGAACGTTACTTTCAGTCATGCGCGGGCAGAGGAGATAAAAACACAGTATGACTTCGTTGTGAGTCGAGCCGTAATGCCTCTGCCTGACCTGGTGAAGATTGTGCGCAAAAACATCGCTCCCACGGACCACAACTCTCTGCCTAATGGCTTGATCTGTCTGAAAGGAGGAGAACTGGGAAACGAATTAGCTCCCTTTAAGCAACGGTTTATGGAGTGGAATTTGAGCGACTATTTCGAGGAGGAGTATTTCCAGACCAAAAAGGTGGTGTACGTTGCGGTATAAAAAGTATATATGCCATGAAAATAAAAAGATTCGAGTTCAATATGTTCCCCGTCAACTGCTATGTGTTGTGGGATGAAACGAACGAAGCGGTCGTTATAGACCCTGGTTGTTATTACGAAGAAGAGAAAGCGCAACTCAAGGGATTCATCCGTGACTTCAACCTTCAGGTGAAGCATCTGCTGAATACGCATCTTCACTTGGATCATATCTTTGGCAATCCGTTCATGCTGAAGGAATTTGGCTTGAAAGCAGAAGCTAATCAGGCGGATGAGTATTGGATAGAGGAAGCTCCTAAGCAAAGCCGTATGTTCGGTTTCCAACTGAAGGAGTCACCCGTTCCTTTGGGCGGATACCTGCATGATGGGGACATTGTAACCTTTGGCCATACACGCTTGGAGTGTATTCACGTGCCGGGACATTCGCCTGGAAGCCTTGTATTTTATTGTGCGGCGGAGCATTGCATGTTTTCGGGCGATGTTCTCTTTCAGGGTAGTATCGGTCGGGCCGACTTGGCAGGAGGAAATTTTGATGAACTGATAGATCACATTTGTAGCCGTCTGTTCGTTCTTCCGAACGATACTGTGGTTTATCCCGGACATGGGGCGCCTACCACTATCGGCATCGAGAAAGCCGAGAATCCATTTTTCAGATAATGATCACTAAAAAATATAAATCATCATGATAAACGATTTACTCTCTCATCGCCACATAGGCATCAACAAAGATGATGAAGCCATGATGCTTCGCAAAATCGGAGTTTCCAGTTTGGATGAACTGATAGACAAAACCCTTCCGGCTAATATCCGTTTGAAAGAGCCGTTGGATTTGCCCGCGCCCATGACTGAATATGAGTTTGCCGGGCACATAGCTGCCTTGGCTGCTAAAAACAAACTTTACACTACGTACATTGGTATGGGATGGTATGGGACAATCACCCCTGCCGTTATCCAGCGTAATGTGTTCGAGAATCCCGTATGGTACACTTCCTATACGCCTTACCAGACGGAAGTATCCCAAGGCCGCCTGGAAGCTTTGATGAACTTTCAGACTGCCGTGTGCGATCTTACGGGGATGCCTTTGGCTAATTGTTCCCTCTTGGATGAAGCTACGGCTGCGGCTGAAGCCGTAACTATGATGTACGCTTTGCGCACCCGTCCTCAGCAGAAAGCCGGTGCTAACACTGTATTTGTGGATGAAAACATCTTTCCCCAAACTTTGGCCGTGATGACCACACGCGCTATTCCACAAGGTATTACTTTGCGTACAGGTAAGTTTAGTGAAGCCGAACTCACTTCCGATGTTTTTGCTTGTGTACTCCAGTATCCCAATTCGGACGGTAGTGTGGAAGATTATCGCGCTTTCGTAGAGCGTGCCCACGAAGCCGGATGCAAGGTGGCCATAGCTGCTGACATCTTAAGTCTTGCCTTGTTGACTCCTCCGGGTGAATGGGGCGCAGATATCGTATTCGGTACGACCCAACGCCTGGGTACACCGATGTTTTACGGAGGTCCTTCGGCTGCCTATTTCGCCACGCGTGACGAATACAAGCGTAACATGCCGGGGCGCATCATAGGATGGTCTAAGGACAAATACGGTAAGCTGTGTTATCGTATGGCTCTGCAAACGCGTGAACAACATATTAAACGTGAGAAAGCGACTTCGAACATTTGTACAGCCCAAGCTCTGCTTGCTACTATGGCTGGATTCTATACTGTGTACCATGGTCAGGACGGTATTCGAAACATTGCCCGGCGCATTCATAGTATTGCTGTATTTATGGAGGGCGAATTGAATAAATTGGGTTATCGCCAACTTAATGCCCAGTATTTTGATACCCTTCGTTTTGCTTTGCCTGAACAAGTGTCCGTTGACCAAATACAAGCTATTGCGTTGAGTAAGAAGGTAAACTTGCGTTATTTCGAAAACAACGAAGTGGGATTCAGCATTGATGAGACTACTGATATTGCCGCCGTAAACGTCCTGCTTTCCATTTTCGCTATTGCAGCGGAAAAGGATTGGGAAAAGGTGAACGATGTGCCCGATGGATGTGCCATCGCGCCAGCTTTGCAACGCCAGACTCCGTACCTGACGCATGAAGTCTTCTGTAAGTATCACACGGAGACGGAGATGATGCGTTACATCAAACGTCTTGACCGTAAGGACATCTCTTTGGCTCACTCTATGATTTCGCTCGGCTCGTGCACCATGAAGCTTAACGCAGCCGCAGAGATGCTTCCCTTAAGCCGTCCTGAATTTATGAATCTTCATCCGTTGGTTCCCGAAGATCAAGCTGAAGGTTATGCTGAATTGATAGATAACCTTTGTGAGGAACTGAAGGTCATTACAGGTATGGCTGGAGTCAGCCTCCAACCCAATTCAGGAGCTGCGGGCGAGTATACAGGTCTTCGTGTCATTCGTGCTTACTTGGAGAGTATTGGTCAGGGAAAACGCAATAAGATCTTGATACCAGCTTCAGCTCATGGCACCAATCCTGCCAGTTGCGTACAAGCTGGATTCATTCCTGTAACTTGCGCTTGTGATGAACATGGTAACGTGGACATGAACGACCTGCGCCAGAAGGCAGAAGAAAATCGTGAAGAACTGGCCGCACTCATGATAACCTACCCCTCTACACACGGCATTTTTGAGACGGAAATTGTAGAGATATGTCACATTATTCATGCTTGCGGTGCGCAGGTCTACATGGATGGTGCCAACATGAATGCGCAAGTGGGATTGACTAGTCCCGGATTTATCGGAGCAGACGTTTGCCATCTGAACCTGCACAAGACTTTTGCTTCTCCTCATGGAGGAGGAGGTCCTGGTGTAGGTCCCATCTGTGTAGCTCCTCATTTGGTTCCTTTCCTTCCGGGACACGCCAGTTGGGGCAATGCTACCAACGAAGTATCAGCCGCACCTTATGGTAGTGCCGGCATTCTGCCCATTACCTATGGTTACATCCGCATGATGGGAGCTGATGGCTTGACTCGTGCCACGAAAATAGCTATTCTCAATGCGAATTATCTAGCCGCTTGCCTGCAAGACACGTATGGTATTGTTTACCGCGGTGCTCAAGGTTTCGTAGGACATGAGATGATATTAGAGTGTCGCAAATTGCACGAAGAGACGGGCATCAGTGAGAACGATATAGCCAAACGTTTGATGGACTATGGCTATCATGCGCCTACGCTTTCATTCCCCGTACACGGTACATTGATGGTTGAGCCTACCGAGAGTGAGAGTCTGGTCGAGTTGGATAACTTTGTGGATGTGATGCTTCATATTTGGGAGGAAATTCAAGAAGTAAAGACTGGACGTGCGGACAAGATGGACAACGTATTGCTCAACGCTCCGCATCCAGAATATGAAGTAGTAGCTGACAATTGGGAACATAGCTACACACGACAAAAGGCGGCCTATCCTACGGAAACT
>CALUOV010000003.1 GCA_944322275.1 uncultured Bacteroides sp.
CTATAAATTTAATACTTTTATCGCTATGTTCCTAATTATCAGAAAAATATATTTATCCTTATTTCGAACTCACGTTAATTTAGGTGCAAGTTGGAAAGGATTCGATTTGTCTATCATGGGACAAGGCGTACAAGGCGTGAAGCATTATGCGAAAGATTGGGGCATTCAGCCTTTCCGTCAAGGATCGCCTATATCATGGGATTACATAGAAAATATGTGGACGGAGGATAATCCTAACGGCAAATACCCGCGTCTTTATTATGACAATATGGGCGGTACAAAGAATACGCGTGCCAATACTTTCTTCTTGTATAATGGTTCTTATTTCCGATTAAAGAATGTCACTTTCGGTTATACGATTCCGCAAGACTGGACTCAGAAAATTAAAATAGAGAAGCTGCGTGTTTATTTCTCCGGTGACAATTTGTTGACCATCACAAAATTCCCGCAAGGAGGAGATCCCGAGCGTAACTATACTTCCACTTCCGGTACGCGTTTGGTGTATTACCCGCAAAATCGTGTCATTTCATTTGGTGTAAATATTCAATTCTAAAATCCTATAATAATATGAAGTCGAAAAAAATTGTATATATTTCGCTCCTTATAGGGAGCTTGTGCGCAAGCGGTTGTTCGAGTATTTTGGATACTCCTCCTACCTCAACGCCTTCAGAAAATGTATTTTGGCAGTCATTGGCCGATTTTGAGTCCGCATTGACCGGGTGCTACCAAGGCATGCAGGAAGAGTCCTTGTCATGGATTATACCTACATACGATTGTTTGACAGACAATGCTTACGGAAACCAGGGTTCGAGCAAAATTTATAATGCAGATATGATTCAAGCCGACAACATAGACCCCTCTATGGGAGGACTGGTTGATAAAATCTATCAGGAAGCGTATGGCGCCATTGCCCGTATCAATATATTCTTGGATCAACTTAACAAATATCAAGGGACAGACATAGAAGCCGTGCGCAATCAGATGGAAGGGGAAGCTCTTTTCCTTCGTTCTTATTGTTACTACTTGTTGTATATGTTTTATGGAGAAATTCCTTATGTCGATAAACCGTTGACTTTAGATACTCAAAATATGCCTAAAAACACGCTTGATGAGGTTTATGTAAAGTTGAGTACAGATTTACAGTCCGCTATTGACAAAATGGATGAGCAGACCTATAAAGAATCTGGGGGACATGCCACCAAGGGGGCTGCGCAAGCCTTGAAGGCTCGTTTGCTTATGTTCCATGCTTATGGAGACGATGGTAACATAACTCATCCGGAAGAGGTTGAAGAGGCTTACCAATTGTTGGAGAGTATCAAAGGTTACTCGTTAGATGAGAGTTATGCCGACTTGTTCCGTCCTGGCAACCAAGAGGCGAGCGGTGAAATTGTTTTCTCTATAAAGTTCTTAGCTCCGAACAGTTATCATACCTTTGACAATTATTACGGAAATTATGGCATGATGAATCCGGTAGAAAACTTGACAGCCGAATATGAGGAAGGCGACCAACGGTTGCAGCAGAACGTGGCCTTTGACGATGTGTACCAGTGGGAAGGTGGAGAAGTGATAAACCTTACCAAGTCCAGCAATGGTAAGCGTATGATCAAATGGTTGAGACCTGTGCTGACTCAGAGTGATTTTTGGAATCAAACGGAACGTAGTGAGCAGGACATCGTGATATTGCGTTGGGGAGAACTGCTGTTGCTGAAAGCCGAGGCTGCCAATGAACTCGGATTGCCGGGCGCGGCGGCTATGGTTAACGAAGTGAGAGACCGTGCCGGCCTGTCTCCTTTGCCGGAAGGATTGAGTCAGGCGGAAATGCGTGAAGCGATTCGTCATGAACGCCGTATGGAAACTCCGTTTGAGTTGATTCGTTATTATGATATGCGCAGATGGAAAATCATGGATAAGCTTAATGGCTTGGTATTGGATCCGGATTATTACAATATTATTCCGGCGTGGTCTAAAGCGCATGAATATTTGCCTCTTCCGCAAGGACAAATAGATTTCTCCAACGGCGTGTTAGTACAGAATCCAAATTATTAAGGATTGCTTTCAGGATGATACGGGGCGTGTCAAGACAGGAGAGGAAATCCTGTTTTGGCACGCTTTTGAAATAATAGAAGGTGCGTCTTCTTCAAATCTTTTATGATTTAATAGCTTTGTGGGGTCTCTGATAGATTGTGTTGTAACTCCTACCTGACTTTGAGACATTCTTATAAATTTTTGATACGATTTTTAGAACGAAGATAAAGCTTATTCTTCACTTTTGAGACCGTGTTAAAACCAGTTTTTAAAAATGAGAATACAGCTATTTTGCCAACGGAGTATATACTCACTAAAAGGGCAATAAGTATTATAGTTTCATTGTATAATAATTGTTTAAGAAAAAAAAGATTATGCGGATTAAAATTTTCTTTCTTATCCTTTCGCTGTTGTGCACATCGGTTAACATGAATGCGAAAATCTTAAAGGAGAGTGCCCCTTCTCCTATCAAGATTGCTTGTGTAGGCAATAGCATTACAGCAGGATATGGTGTGAAGAACCGAGACAAGGACAGCTATCCCATGCTGTTGGGGCAGATGTTAGGGCAGGAGTATGAAGTACGCAATTTCGGCGTGAGCAGCAAGACCATGCTCCGCAAGGGAAATTCGTATATGGCGGAAAAGGCTTATCAAAGAGCGCTCGACTTTTGCCCGGATATCTTGATTGTGAAGTTGGGCACCAATGATTCCAATCCGGAGTATTGGCAGTATAAAAAGGATTTCACGAAGGATATGAGGGACATGCTGAAGGCGTTTCGAAAGCGCTCGCCGGATGTCAAGATCTATCTTTGTTATCCGGTAGGCATACAGGGAGAAAGATTGAGGGACCGAGAACGGACGATTGTGGAGGAGATTATCCCAATGATTAATGACGTGGCCGAACGGATGCAGGCGCAGATCATTGATTTGCATACGCCTACGGAAGGACGGGCTGAGCTTTTTTCAGACGAACTCCATCCAAATGAAGAAGGCGCCCTGCTTATCGCGAAAACTATTTATAAGGTATTGGCTGGCAAAGACGCTGTATATGAAATGCAGCCTTTCCCGGGATTGATGGGCGAATGGAAAGGATACAGACGTTACGATTTTAACTTTAAGAACAGGCAGGCCATTGTGGTATGCCCAGAAAAGGCATTGGAGGGGAATCCGTGGATATGGCGCCCTGCATTCTTCGGGGCGTTCGCTTATGCTGACGAGGCATTGTTGGAAAAAGGTTTTCATGTGGTATATTATGATATGACGCATCAGTATGGCTGTCCCAAGGCGATCAAGGCGGGTACGGTTTTTTATGATGCAATGGTTGAGTCTTACGGGTTGTCTCCCAAAGTGACGTTGGAGGGGTTTAGCCGGGGAGGTTACTATGCGCTTCGGTGGGCGGTAGCCAATCCGGATAAGGTGGCCTGTCTTTATCTGGATAATCCGGTTTGCGATGTTTTTAGCTGGCCGGGAAAACAGCGGAAGGAACTGTGGAATGATTTTCTGGACTTGTGGGGATTAGATGAAAGTGTTGCTCCGGAGAGCTTTGAAGGGAACCCGATACGGCATCTTGAACCTTTGGCTAAGGCAGGGGTGCCTATATTGGCTGTGTGCGGGGATAGTGACAAGGTGGTACCTTTTGACGAGAATATGAAACCGCTCAGAGACGCGTATGCGGAGTTGGGAGGCCCGGTGGAATTGATTGTCAAGCCGGGTGCCGATCATCATCCGCATAGCCTGACTTCTCCGGAGCCGATTGTGGATTTTATAGTCCATAACCAGCCGGCTTATCGTGCGGAGCAGCATTATCAGGCTCGCGGGAGCTTGCAAAACTCTTTGCTTCGTTTTAAAAAGGAAAAGAAGGGGCGTGTTGTTTTCCTTGGTGGTTCCATTACAAATATGGACGGGTGGAGAGATATGGTTCAGGCATGGCTGAAACGCCGTTTCCCTTATACGGACTTTGAGTTTGTCAATGCGGGAATCCCTTCTACCGGCACAACGCCTCATGCTTTTCGTTTGGAGAACGATGTCTTGTCGAAGGGAGAGGTTGACTTGCTGTTTGTCGAAGGGGCGGTGAACGATTATGGTAACGGATTTTCCGCTACTGCGCAGATTCGTGGCATGGAAGGCGTAGTTCGTCACATGCGGCAGGAAAATCCCTATACGGATATAGTGATGCTTCATTTTATAAGTGATCCTTTCTTGACGATGTTTCCCAAGGGGCAGACACCGGACGTAATACTGAATCATGAGCGAGTGGCCAATTATTATGAGGTGCCATCTGTCAATTGCGCGAAAGAAGTATCGGACCGGATAGAAGCGGGCGAATTTACATGGGCCGATTTTGGAGGACTGCATCCTGATAAATTCGGGCATAAGTTCTATGCCGCTGCCATTGAGTCTTTGCTAAATGGAATGTGGCAATCGGCATCGGATGAGACGGTACCGATGACACATGACATTCCGGAGGTTCCGTTGGATGAGTATAGCTATACGCATGGGACGTTTCTCCCTTTGGAAGCAGCCCGTTTAGGCAAAGGATGGAATATTGTGCCCGATTGGAAGCAGGAAGGAAAAGCAGGGACGCGGGCAGGTTTCGTTCATGTCCCGATGCTCTATTCGAATACGCCCGGTTCTACCTTCAGTCTCTCCTTCCGGGGAAAGTCTGTCGGCTTGTTTATGGCCTGCGGTCCTTGTTCGGGTATCATAGAATACAGCTTAGACGGCGGGAAATTCCAGAAATTAGATACGTATACACGTTGGAGCAAGAGTCTTTACCTGCCGTGGCTTTATGTGCTTGCTTCGGAACTGGATGCGGACAAGAGACATACGTTGGTGCTTCGTGTGTCGAGTGACAAAAACAAGGATAGTAAAGGGACGGAATTAGTCATTCGTAATATAGTAGTTGACAGACTTGAGTAAGACGTCTTTCCGACCGCTAATTCACATTTAAAGGGAGATCTTTTCACATTTAAAAAGACACTGTGACACATTTAAAGTGAAGGTGCATTCGATAAACGCCATTAGACTCACATTGTATTTTACTGATTATCAGTCCGTTTTCCTTTGATATAATTTTGATAGCGAATGATACAATTTTTATAATAAAAGTTCTATTCTTTTTTTTTATTTTGCAAGCGTTAACGTATTTATTTTACTAAAAAATTAAGTAACCATGAAACATGTATTTAAATTACGAACGCTTGCAAGCCGAATCTTTTTAGTTTTGTGCGGCTGCGTTTTTGCCATGTCGGTCTGTGCGCAGAACATGGTAGTAACAGGAACTGTGATTGATTCGGAAAAGAATCCGCTGATAGGCGTAACGGTATTGGATATGGGGAATACGGATAATGGAACCATAACCGATGTGGAAGGTAATTTCTCGATAAGAACCACTTCGGGTGCCCGTTTAAAATTTAGCTATGTAGGTTATAAAGATGTTATAGAAACGGTTGATGGAGATAAAATCAACGTGACGCTGTTTGAAGACTCGCAATCACTGGATGAGGTGGTCGTAGTTGGTTACGGTACGCAGAAAAAGGGTAGCATTACGGGTAGTGTCACCAGTGTGGACGCCGAAGCGATAGAAGAATTTCCTTCAGCTAATTTGTCTACAGCGTTGGCTGGTCGTTTGTCCGGTGTATATATCAGCCAGGGTACGGGCAAACCGGGTTCGGCGGCGTCTTTCAGCGTACGTGCCAAAGGAACCCCCAATAACTCGGATCCGCTTTATGTCATCGATGGAGCTATCAGAGATAAAATGGCTTTTGACGCGCTTGACGCCAGTGAAGTAGCCAATATCTCGGTATTGAAAGATGGTGCTTCGGCGGCGGTTTACGGTTCAAGAGCCGCCAACGGAGTAGTACTGGTTACCACTAAAAAAGGAGGTAATGGTAAGCCTACCATTAATTATACCGGTACCATCGGTATAGACGTGGCCGCAATGATACCGGAAACATTGACTGCTTATGAACATGCCACCTACCTTAACGACCGGGCTATTCAGGGTTATATTAATAATAAAATTTGGAATCCGGCAGGGGAATATCAAGATCCTACCACAACTGCCTCTTGGTACACTGATGATGAGCTGGAACATTTTAAGTCTACGGATTATTGTTTTTTAGACGATGCTTGGAGGACTCCGTGGACAACCCGCCATGCGGTTAATATTACGGGCGGAACAGACAAGATTCGTTATTTCATTGGAGGTAGTTATTATTATAATGTAGGTTCGTTCGATAACCTGAAATATTCTAAGTATAATTTCCGCGCAAGTATTGACGCTGATGTTACCAAAGACATCACCGTAGGATTGAATATTAGTACGGATAATCGTAAAGATACGAAACCTAATTGGAAATCGGATGGAGACAGAGATCGCATGAACGATTTGTATAAAGGTCTGTTGCTCCGTACGAAAATGATTCCCAGCATGATTAATGGTTTGCCCGTAGGTAACTTCATTGAATGGCATCCTTTGATGCTGATTAGCGAGGAGTCAGGTCTGCATACCAAGAAGTGGCAGAACGTGAACGTGAATGCGACCTTTGAATATCGGGTGCCTTTTGTAAAAGGATTGAAACTGAAGTTACAATATAACCGGAACTTGGACAATCGGTTGATTAAAAAATTTAATTATCCATACGATATGTATGTATTCCAAACGGCGGGGACCAACAATCATTACATTGACCCTGCAAACATTGTCGTTTCAACGAAAACCAGGGATGACGGAAACTATGTGTTTAAGGAGAATAAGTTGGCCGAAGATTATCAATTGAACTTCTTTGTTACTTATGATAGAACATTTGGTAAGCATGACTTGAGCGCTCTGTTTGTTTACGAACAGTCCGAAGGAAATAGCGAGGCTTTTGACGCACAACGAAACGGATTGATTACTTGGGAAATGCCTGAATTCTTCGGAGCCAGTGGTGATGCTTCACAATCTATAGTGGGCGATGGGAATGTGGAGGAGACCGGACGTCTGTCCTATGTAGGTCGTGTGAATTACGCTTACGATGACAAATATTTGTTGGAAGCCGCTTTCCGTGTGGACGGTTCTACTAAGTTTGCTCCGAGCCAGCGTTGGGGATTTTTCCCTTCCATATCCCTTGGGTGGCGTATCTCCAGCGAACCGTTTTTTTATAACAACATCAAGTTCATAGACTATATGAAGTTGCGTGGTTCTGTTGCGACATTGGGTAACGATGCTATCGGTGGTTGGCAATGGATGGCCCGTTATGGTATCACAACGGGTGCTGTCTTCAATGCTTTGTCATACGGCTTGGAACCGAAAGAGGTACCCAATCCTAATCTGACGTGGGAAAAGTCCACCTCTTATAATATAGGTTTCGACAGCCGTTGGTTTAATAACAAATTGGACTTCAGTTTCGAATATTTTTATCGTCGTACGTACGACATTTTGGACGAGTTGAGTGTCAGTGTACCGACTACTTACGGAGCGGAATTGCCTGAAGAAAATTATTCAGAAGTGAAGTCACGCGGCTTTGAGATAGAATTAGGTTGGAACGATCGGATAGGTAATGTGGACTGGTATGTACGAGGTAACTTTAGTCTTGCAAACAGTTGGTGGTCCAAAAAAGATGAAGCGGAAAACATCCGACCTTATAAATCCGAAATCGGGCAATCCTTGGATCGGGAATGGGGTTTTGAATGCATCGGCATGATACGCACTGAAGAACAGTTGGAACAATACATGAAGGAAAACCCGAATATGACAATCAAAGGTCAGAAACCTGGTTTGGGTATGTTGATTTATAAAGATGTGCGTGGTCCGGAGTCGGACGAACCGGACGGTATCATCACTGATGATGACAAAGTTGTAATCATCGACAAAAAGGTTCCGCCTATTACTTATGGTTTCTCCATCGGAGGTCAATGGAAAGGTTTTATGTTGGATTTGTTCTTCCAAGGTATGGCGGGTAATAAGAAATTGATGGATTTCCGTGGTAATGGTATTAATGCGCATACAAGCACGTTCGAGTGGTATAAGGACCACTGGACACCAGACAATACAGATGCCTCTATGCCAGGTGCCACGCAATACAAGAACAATGAAGCTTCCAGTTTCTGGGTGCGTAATGGCTCTTTCTTGCGTTTGAAAAACGTGTCATTGTCATATGATTTGCCCAAGAACTTTACGCAACGTTTTGGCATTGACAAAATCAGATTGTTTGTGAACGGTTCCAATTTGTTCTTGTTGCAAGACAAAGTAAAATGGATGGATCCTGAAGCCACAAGTATTTCGGATTATCCTGTGATGAGGAATTTCTCATTTGGTGTAAATGTTACTATTTAATCATATAAAAGTATTAATAAAATGAAAGCAAAAAAATATATACCTCTCTTGTTGATTTTATGTGGATTGGCAAGTTGTACGGCAGTACTAGACAAGGATGATTTGACAGCCGTTAGTGAGCAGGCTACATGGGACAGTGAAATATTGGCTACAGCCTTTTTGGACAAATGCTACTTGGATAATATGCCGGTTTTTGACGGTGATTATTCTGAGTACTGCGATGAAAGTAATGGAGGAGGAGATTTTATACATGGCCGTCTTACGGCGGTAGCCACAGCCGGTGGCCCTTTAGAAGAATATTGGCCTTATGACAAAATCTACACTTTGAATGTTTTGCTGACAAGTATTGATGGAGGAAACCTTTCTGAAGAAGTGCGTAATCAGATCAAGGCGCAAGCACTTTTTCTTCGTGCTTACCAATATTTCCAGATGGTGAAGATTTATGGCGGAGTTCCTTTGATTTTGGCACCGCAGGATCGTTATAAAGATGATTTATATGTAACCCGCAATAGTGCGAAAGAGTGTATAGACCAGATTGTGAAGGATCTGGATGAAGCAGCCGCTTCCTTGCCGAGTGTTTGGGGCACTGAGGATTTTGGACGCATTACTAAGGGTGCGGCAATGGCTTTCAAAGGACGTGTGCTGTTGACGTATGCCAGTGAGCAGTTCAATCCTGATGGTGACCGGACACGTTGGGAACAGGCATACCAAGCTTGCCTGGCCGCTAAAGAGGAATTGTCCACCAATGGCGGACGCGCTTTGCATCCAGTGTATGATGAAATATGGACACAAGAAACTACTTCAGAAACCGTCATTACTACCCGTTTCTTAGATCCGGTACGTACGCATAAATTCATGGCCGGTTTACGTCCACTGGAGTTTTCTGTAGGTGCAGTAGGTAATAACCAGCCGTCGTTGGATTTGGCTCTTGCCTTCCCGATGGCTGATGGGACAGCACCCGGTGTGGATGCAAATGGAGATGGCGTTAAAGAATCGTTTGACCCGACTGCTACGGATGCCAGAGGACTTTATTGGCTGAATAGAGACCCTCGGTTTTATTCCATCATAGTATATAACGGAGCGGAATACCCCTTGAATGGTATGCCAGAATGGTTCCAAGGCTGTATGTACACGTATAAAGGTGGCGAAGACACCCATAGCCCTACAGGGACTGGATTCTACTCGTGTAAATTCTCCATCCCTGAAAAAACGGCAACGGAAGCCAAAGACCATGGAGATATGGATTGGATAGAGATGAGATACGCAGAGGTATTACTGAATCTAGCGGAATGCGCTGCGGAAGTAGGCAATAAAGATGAGGAGGTTTATGGTATATTGAAACAGATTCGTGAGCGCGCCGGTATTACTCCCAATGCGGATGGACTATACGGTTTGAAAGACAACATGAGTCAGCAAGAATTAATAGAAGCAGTCTTGTATGAACGCCGTATAGAGTTGGCTTTTGAAGGCAAACGTTTTTGGGACATGCGACGCAAGATATTTACGGATATGAAAGGATATACGCGCCATCGTATTGAGATTCAAGTACAGCCTGAATACGCTTCTATGTCTCGGCAGGAATTTATTACGATGATAAAACAAGATCCGGAGCTGATGACGAAGAATTATTTTAAGTATTTCACAACACAGATTTGGAATATCGATGACCTTTATCAATGGGATGTAAAAGACAATTATTATTTCCAGGGATTATCTCGGGAACATTTTGAGCAGAATCCTAAGTTACAACAGACGATAGGCTGGGAAAGTGGTGATTTTGATCCGTTGCAATAAGGAATTGAATCGTTAGGAACCACTTTCGTTTTCAATAGGAAATTATAAGGTAAGAGCCCGTTGTTTTATTGAAAATTCGATAAAATAGCGGGCTTTTTTGGGCCTTTTTACTCCGCAACCATTTTGCTGAAGATGATAAGCAAAGAGCGTGTGCAGAATCTTAAGATGCCTGAAAATAGCTTTGTTTACTCCCAACTTATTTATCGCTTAATATCACATATTTAAAAGTTATATTATGAGACAGATGATATGTATGAAAGTTTATAGCCGTATTCTATTAAGTGTCGCACTTTTAGTTTCTTCTTTTCCCATATATGCACAGCTTTCTGCGTTAGAGTTTTTTCCCGTGGAGGCTCATCCTCGTGAGATCGGTGACCGGATTGTCTACAAGTTTCTGAAAACGCCTCATACACGATTCGGGAATCCTCGTGCCGAGAAGGCACCCAACTATATTACTTATCCTGATGCCTGTACTTGGTTGGGAGCGTTGCGGTATGCCAAGGCGGTTAATAACGAACAAATGACCGAAAGGTTGGTGAAGCGTTTTGAGCCCTTGTTCTCTACCGAAAAACATTTGCTTCCGCGGATGACTCATGTGGATTACAACGTGGTTGGGGCTGTTCCTCTTGAAATTTATCTTCAGGGGAAAGGAGGACAGAAGTACTACGACTTAGGTATGAAGTATGCCGATACCCAATGGGAGGTGCCCACCGATGCCAATCCGGAACAGAAAGCCTATGCCGAAAAGGGGTATTCATGGCAGACAAGAATCTGGATAGACGACATGTTTATGATAACTACCATTCAGACGCAGGCCTACCGGGCGACAGGCGATCCGAAGTACTTGGACCGTACGGCCAAGGAGATGGTGATGTATTTGGGCAAGATACAGCGTCCTAACGGCTTGTTCTACCATGCACCCGAGGCTCCTTTCTTTTGGGCACGAGGCAATGGATGGATGGCGGCAGGTATGGCGGGGCTGCTTTCCGTATTGCCGGAAAGTCATGAGGACTATCCGATTATCATGAAAGCTTATAGGAAGATGATGGAGACCCTCAAGCATTATCAGGGCAAGGAAGGCTTGTGGCACCAGCTGATTGATGAGGAGGAAGCCTGGAACGAGACTTCGGGCACGGCCATGTTTACGTATGCCATGATTGTTGGAATCAAGAACGGTTGGCTGAATGCGGAAGAGTATGCGCCCGTTGCCCGAAAGGGTTGGTTGGGACTGGTGTCCTATATAAATAAGGATGACGAAGTGGAGAACGTGTGCGAGGGTACTAATATAAAGAACGACAAGAACCATTATATGAACCGCAAACGGATAACGGGAGACCTCCATGCACATGCGCCGTTGTTGTGGTGTGCTACGGAGTTGGTGTCTATGACGAAGAAGGCGGAGGCTCGTCCGCGCCGGGGAACGTCCCAAGGAGATTTATCTGCAAGGCTGGACTATGAACAGGGAAGCGTTCTTTCTGAATTGGCTGTTCCGTTAGCAAAAACGGTTATGGCGCGTTATCCGGATTACCGGACGGCTTATTGGAAAGATTACACATACGTGCAGGGATATATGTTTGAGGCCATGGACCGTTTGGGCCAATTGACTGGTGATGACAAGTATATCCAATATATAAAGATGTATATGGATCATTTCGTGGATGGAGAGGGCAATTATAAAGGAGGCGCTTTGACCAATCTGGACAATTTCATGACGGGGTCGGCTTTTTGCACACTCTACAAACGGACGGGGGATGAACGGTATAAGAAAGCGGCTTTGCAAATACTGGAGTCAGTGGCCGATTATCCTCAGACTGACGGACAATTTTGGCATGGCAACAAGGCGCCAAACATGTGGATCGACGGTGTGTTTATGATGCAGATGTTTCTTATTCGCTGTGCGCAATATGTAGGTGAGCTGGATTATTGCTTGGACATCGCTTGCCGGAATGTGCTGGCTGCCGCCCGACATTTGCAGCGTCCTGACGGTCTGTTGCTCCATGCCTGGACTACTCAGCCCGAAAAGGTGAATTGGGCGGATAAGCGGACCGGATTGTCACCGGAAGTGTGGAGCGAAGGTATGGGATGGTATGCATTGGTGCTTCCTGAGTTGTTGGCGGTTCTTCCTCGGAGTCATGCCCATTATAATGATGTGTTGAATGTTTATTATAAAATGGTGAAAGGGTTGAAAAACATGCAGGATGAGGATACCGGCGGATGGTTTATGGTTGTAGATAAGGGAAACCACCCGCTGAATTTCATTGATCCTTCCGGTACAGCTATGTTTGTATATTCTATACAGCATGGCGTAGATTTGGGATTGTTGGAAGCGAAGGAATATGCCTCAGTTGCCCGTCAAGGATACCATTGCCTTCATTCTTTCATACAGGTAAATCATAGAGGACTACTCGATGTTATAGGAGCATGTGATGGAGTTACTGTGAAAAAAGACTTCCTTTCCTATGTAACCGTACCCAAGATCTTGAACGCTAAAGAGGCTGTTGCGGGTATCTTATGGGCTGCTGTCATTATGGAGAAAAACGATTTATGAATTCCCCGTTGCCCAAGCATAAGATGAAAGGCAAAGTAAGCTAACTTCTATGACCATTTCAACTGGCTTCTATGGCCATTTCATTTAGCTTCTATAGCCATTTCATTTGGCTTCTATGGCGGAACATTCATTAAACAACATAAAATTAGCCAACTAACTCATACACAAAACATTGCGAATTAGTTGGCTTTTTTGCATCTTTAGATGTTTCCCCGCCAATAAGATTTGGCAGCCCAAACGGGAGAAATTCCCAAACCAAGATGTGGCTAAGATACAAAATTACTACTCTCAAGGATAAAGGCACGGAAACAGAAAGACGGAAATTCTGTGGGGCTTCTTCGAAATGCATACGGCAAATGCCGTATTGATGACAAACAAGCTCAAGAACAGAAGGGTAAAGCGGCATGACATGAATTTACAGACAGAATCAAAAGAGGTCGTCAGACTTCTTTTGCTCTTCTCCCACTTTATGTTGCTGTACCCATTCCGAGGGTGAATATCCATAAAACGACTTAAAACAATTAGTAAAATAAGAGTGGCTGTTGAAACCGGTGTTATAAGCGATTTCCGAAACAGAATAATCGGACGTCAACAATAACTTAGAAGCGATCTCCAAACGTTTGTTCCGGATCAACTCAGTAGGTGAAAGGTCGGTGATGGCCTTCAGTTTTCGATAGAAATTGGCACGGCTCAGTCCCATCTCCTTACTTATAATTTCAATGTTCAAATCGGGATCGGTCAAATGTTCTTCTACAATCTTATAGAACTGCTGCGTAAAACGATCGTCACCGGAAACGACTTCAATACCAACTGACTCCGGTGAGAATTTTTTCCCGAACATCTTCTTCAGCTTTTCACGGGACTCTAACAAATTATTGATGCGGCATATCAACACGTCTATGCTAAAAGGTTTCACGATATAATCGTCAGCACCGACAAAAAAGCCTTCTTTGATTTGCATCACCATCGACTTAGCCGTCACCAATATTACCGGAATATGCCCTAACTGCAAATCATTTTTCACCCGACTGCAAAGTTCCAATCCATCCATCTTTGGCATCATGATGTCACTCAAAATCAGATTGGGGAATTTCTCGTAGCACTGGTCTAAGGCATCCTTACCGTTATCCACGTCTATGACATAGAAATACGGATCGAGACACTCCTTCACATACCGACGCACCTCATCATTATCTTCCGCCAACAGGACGGTCCATTTTTTCTCTATCTCGAAATGCGCGTCTTCTTTCAAGGGAATAACTTCCTCCTGATAGTCCTCCTTAACCAAGACCGCATCATCGTAAGCGCAATGGCTGATGGGAAGATAAACATTGAAGACCGTGCCTTGCGGCTTGTTTTTCAAAACTTCTATATGACCATGATGTAAATGAACAATGGAGCTTGTCAGACTTAATCCTATACCTGTACCTAAGCTATCCAACTTATCATGATGGTTGTCCACCTGGTAAAAAGGATTAAAGATATTCTTGACTTCCTCTTCCGGAATGCCTATACCAGTATCGGCCACATGAATGCATAAAAATTCCGTTTCTACCGGAAGCGTCATATTCGACCGATAATCTACCGGAAGAGATTCGCGAGACATTTTGGTAAACGAGAAACGGACCTCTCCTCCTGTAGGAGTAAACTTAATAGCGTTTGAAAGCAGATTGAAAACCACTTTCTCTATCAGCACCTTGTCAAGCCACACCATAGCGGACTCTTCTTCTTTCTCAAATTTCAAATCTATTGATTTATTCCGGGCCAGATGGCTGAAGGCGTAATACACTTCGAGCATAAAAGGATAAAAGTCGGTATGCGTGATGTGCAAAGTCAGTTTTCCCTCCTGATTCTTACGCAAATCCAAAAACTGGTTCACTAACAGCAACAGACGTTGGGCATTACTGTATATCAAACCGATTTTATTCTTCACTGACGATGAAAAGACTGACATGGAAATCAATTCCTGCAGAGGAGCTATAATTAATGTCAAAGGAGTACGAAGCTCATGAGAGAAATTGGTAAACATACGTATTTTCTCCTGATGAAAAGATTCCAATTGTTGGCGTTCCTTCTGCTGAAAGCTCAATTCGCTCTCCAGTTTCTGCTTTTTCAGCATGTAGTACATAATGAGGACTATCACTGAAACAAAAGCCAAAGCATAAAACGTGTAGGCATACCAGGTTCTCCAAAATGGAGGATGAATCTCAATACGTAATCTTCTGGGTTCCGGATTCCAGATCCTGTCATTATTAGCAGCCTTCACTTGCAACTCATAAGTTCCCGGACTCAAATTCGTATAAGAAACCTGACGATTACGCCCCACATAATTCCAGTCTTTATCATATCCTTTCAGAAAAACCGCATATTGATTTTGTCTTGCAAAAACATAATTAAGGGCACAATAATCAATGGTCAGGTTGTTTTCATCATATTTCAGATCAATGGATTCGACATCATCCAGAACTGAATTTGGAAGAATTCCGGTCATATCGCCCACACTGATTTCCTTACCATTGACTACCAACCGTGTGAAAACCAGTGGCGGAACAAAGGGATTTATCTGCAAATCTTGTGGATTGAATGTCACAAAACCATTGCTACCGCTAAAGTAAACCATATTATCCGGCAACAGAGTTCCGCTGTGCGGAGTAAATTCATCAATGCCAATCCCATTCTGCGAACTGTAATTGATAATTTTATCCTCTTCAGGGAAATACTCTGAGATACCATTGGCCAGACTTATCCAAAGTTTCCCGTCATTGTCTTCCACAATGGCGCATACATCGTTACTCTGCAACCCGTCCGCCTGAACAATGTTTTTCACTATACCTTTCCCCTCATCGTATAGTGCCACTCCCCCTCCAAAAGTACCGACCCAAATGCGTCCTTTGGAATCACGAATGAGACTCGTTACATAATTACTCAACAATCTGTACCCGTCTTTTGATTCTTTGGTGTAATCACTCCGCTCACCTGTCCTTACATCATATTTAACCAATCCATTATTACGTGTTCCCACCAACAACACTTCATCCTCAAGCGCCAATATACAACGAGCACTACCAATCCTTGGCCGGTTTATACTATCCAATGGAGGCAATACCCGTAACTCTTTTTCCGAAGAAAGATACATCAGGCTACTTTTCGGATCTGAGCCGATAAAATACATTCCGCCCTTACCATCCCGCAACATCCCATAAACAGACATTCCTTGGGGCAACTTATAGAACAGTGAGTATTTCTTTTTACGAACATCAAACCGGTATATTACCCCTCTACTGGTTCCGCAATACAACTGATCCCCATCCAATAATACACTTTTGATAATATTCTGATTATACTGAGGATGAGCAACATTGTCAATCAAGAAATATTGATACGCCCCGGTTTTCAAATTATAATCGAGCAACCCACGCCCTTCCGTAGCGATATACAAAGTACTGTCTCCATAGCATACCGCATTGCCGTAAATACCGAACAAGGCATCAAAAAAACTCACGGGATCATGGAATTCAAAACGGTTATTAAAACCGTTTGAATAACTAACGCCACCGGCATAAGTTCCCACCCATATCGTCTGTGTTTTGTCCACCAACAAAGAATAGACGGAAAAATGGCTCAATCCACCCGCCTGCAAAAAATTATCGGCATGTTTGCTCAACTGATAGGTAGAAAGATTCATCTGATAAAGCCCATCAAAAGTTCCTATCAACAACAATCCATACACCTCGGCAATACAACGTACACTATTGGTTGTCAAAATACTATTTTGCGAATGAAAAGTATGCACCTTTCCTTTTCCCAAATCCACACGGAACAAGCCACATGAATTTCCCCCTCCCCAAATATTCCCCTTGGAATCTTCATAGAGAATAGCGACCTCATTGGTCATAAGCCCACCAGAAGAGCCAGTTGCCGTGAAATGCTTCTGAACTTTCGCATTCATGTCACAGACAAACATTCCCTTGTTGTTTGTACCTATCAATATCTGATGTTTTTTCGTTTCGAGAATGGCGCCAACTGGCTCCCCCTTAATCATACCGTTCAGGTCTATCTGCTGAAACACGTCCAACTCTGATATATAAAGGAAAAGCCCTCGTGGGGTTCCGATCCATAAACGATCCGAACTATCCACAAACAAAGAGGATATTTGCGCATTGACTAACAACCCATATTTGGGATCATCATAACGCCGGATATGATTTGTTTTCAAGTTCAACTTATTTAATCCATAAGCTGTTCCTATCCACAAATTGCGTTCACCATCTTCAGCCAATGATAATATAGAATTGTCACACAAGGTCAAAGAATCCCCGGGTACATGTTTGTATATAACAAATTCGTTACCGTCATAACGATTCAAACCGTTACGAGTAGCGAACCACATAAACCCTTTTGAATCTTGCAGAATTTTGACTACCGTAATTTGAGACAAGCCATCTTTCAAGCCCAAATTAGAAAAATAGAAGTGCCCTGTATTCTGAGACTTCACTTCCTGCAAGAATAGAGGAAGAAGACCCAAGAACAGCAATAAGATCCGCAATTTTTTCATAGCTTTTCGTTTTTCATTGTAACAAGTTGCAAAAATAGATGTTTTTCCCAAATCAAGAAACATTGTACACCCATTTTTACTCTTTCTATATTACAGAAATCGCATAGATTCGGATACGCCTGTCAAAGTCATACAGTCCCGCTCATCTTACCACCGGCCTTTTGTCTGTAACCCGCCAACAATGCCAAAAACAAAATCAGCAAAAAGACTGCCGCGACAATGTGCAGTTCCGGAGGAGTTCCATCTCCTCCATAAGAATGCAGACCCGACAAATAATAATTCACGCCAAAATAAGTCATCAATACGGACAATAATGCAAATACAGACATTACGCTGAAAGAATAGTCCGTATGAAGTGAAGGAATAAAACGGGCATGTAACACAAAAGCATAAACTATCATCGTTATAAGAGCCCATGTTTCTTTCGGATCCCACCCCCAATAACGTCCCCAGGATTCATTAGCCCATATAGCACCTAAAAAGATTCCAATAGCCAACAAAAACAAACCAATATACAGGGACAATTCATTAATCAAACGCAGTTCATGAATCTGGACCCGCAACCTGTTTCTCCCATCCATAGCCATTAGCCCAATAGATAATCCTCCCAGCAAGAAACTCATTCCAAAAAATCCATAACTGGCCGTAATAACCGCCACATGAATCATCAGCCAATAAGATTTCAAGACAGGAACCAACGGGGTTATCTCCGGATCCATAAAATTGAGATTGGCCACAAACAAAATAATGCCGGCAAAGAAAGCTCCCAGCGCCACAGCCAACGAAGAATGACGTGCAAAAAGAAGTCCCGCCAGATTGGTTGCCCAAGCCACATAAATCATGGACTCATACGCATTAGCCCAAGGAGCACGTCCGGCAATATACCAACGAACGCCAATACCAAACGTATGGAGCAAAAACAGTATAAAAATGAAAGATACTAACAGAATAATCAGCCTACGTAACCATGTAGGATGGTTCAATAAACCATATACCGAAAAAACAAGCAACAACAACCCCAACGCCATTCCTCCTATGGCTATCCAGAAGAATAAATCGGTGTGATTATAAAACAATTCCCACGAGACCTGCCTGTCGGTCAACAATCCCACGGTTGCTTTCTTCTGTTGATATACCGCTATCATATCAAGAACTTCATTGGAAGTTGCCCAATCATGCGTGTAAAGAGCTTCATAAGACTCCGCCAGATACCATGGGAATATTCTGTACACAAATGTAGAATCTTTACCTGAAAAACTGCTCAAATCATCTCCCGGAGAATACCATTTGCCTGACGTATCTTCGGGATGCGGGAAAAGAGCCAACATTTTACCTGCTTGCAATGAATATAAAATATTCAGTTTTTCATCCAGTTTCAACAAGTCTTTTTCCATTCGAGTACGTTGAGCAACTGGTCGCGAATAAGCACTGTCAACAGCCTCGGCCAAAATATACCTTCCTCCTTCGTCAAAAAATTCATCAAAACACAAATACTTATCCGATGAGAAAGACATTGCTTCGGCCAAGTCTTCATTAGACTGACGGATAAGAGGCACATGTATCCAATAAGAAGGATTGATCAAGAAACCGAAAATCACTTGTTCAGAAGTTAAGCCGTTAAAATGGTCCGCCCTATATATTTTCCGCAACAATTTGGATGTATATGTATCTACGGGCTCAATACGTCCCGTAGGACATTGTATTTGCAAACGCCCCCATTTGTCCGCTTGTTCTTTAGGAATGGTATTCTCCAACAAAACTGTAACATCACTTACATTACTACCCGTCACTTGAAAAGGAATTCCCAAGAACAACAACAAGACAGACAACTTGCCCAAATTTCTAATCAACCACCGGAAACGAGAATGCTTGTCAAACATGACCAGACAAATTCCTATCAACAAAAGCAAATAACCAACATAAGTAATCGCCGTCCCCCAATTGTCATGATTAACAGCCAACACCGTTCCACATTCATCCGAATCATAAGAAGACTGATACAAACGATAACCTTGTTCAAAAATAACTTTATTCATATAAATATGTACTGCCCGAGAGTAATCGCCATCAGATATCGTAAGAAAACTCTCGTAAGACGAAGGGCTGTGTGAACCAGCGTAACGTACTAACTTAAAATCATCCAAACGGATTGAAAAAGGAAGTTGCCGAGTACCGTCTGACTGCATCAAGGTAGACGTGGTTTCTCCCTCGCGGATATGAACGATACCTTCAAATCCCCAAATATGTGTTACTAAAGCCCCCAACAAGATAATGGCAAAAGAAATATGCAAGATCCATGTCCCCCAACAACGGCGTTGCCAAAGCCTTGTCCGGACCGCCAGCACCACAAACTGAACCACCATCAGCAACTGAAGCAGGAAAAAGAGCGGGTGATGATACACCCACTCTCTGGCTATCTGCGCGCCCTTAGCCTTTTCGATGAAAGTGGCCAAAGCCAGCATCACAACATACAACAAGAACAGGACTCCCGTGAAACGCCAGGACTCAAACACGTTTCGGACAATTGCGAAAATCCCGTTCATCCGGAACATCCTCGTGCCGTTATTATCCAAATTCATATTTCTTTTTTCCCAATTAATTAGACTTCTCGTTCATACACAAATCTCCAGCTCGCTCAATCATGCTCTACCGGTGAAAGATTCGTATTAGCCTCATAGACTTTAAAATCGGCCAAAAGCAATGACTCATCTTTAATTCCATTATCCGGATAATCTTCAGGACCTGTCATATCACGACCAAAACTACGATAGATACCATACTTGCTACGGATATCAACGGCTCCCTTACGCCATAAGTCGATGTCAGAAAAGTCTTGCTCAACCAATACTTTCCCATCACTTATACGTTCCATCTTTATATAAAAATAGCCATTATGAGTATAGTGCATTACAGTAGTCACTTGTATCCACTCATTCTCAAAATCCGCTAAAGGCAGATTGTCGATAATTTTATTCAAGGTCGTAGCCTGAGTATCACCCGTATGAATAACTTGAATACGACGATTGGATCCGTCCGAATCGGCACGGGGAGTAATCGTTATAATCGGCGCACCGTTGTTTCCTTCCTGCGCCTTCAGTTGATGGATATGCGTAAAGCTAGTAGAGGGGCGGAACCCGGCTGGCAATTTGAACTTCCACTCCAACCGTTGCCATTCGTCCCAATTTCCATTCATCTGATGAAATCCTTCACCTGTACGGCTTTTCATTTCATTACGTTGACGGTCTTCGTACTTGCCACGATCACCATCTGTTGCATCAGGACCCGCATGATTCGTGAACTTAAACACATATTGTTTCAACGTTTCATCTTCTATCACCTCGCAATGAATACCCTCAACATGGTCTGCATCACCTGCTTTATTAGGATGCTCCGAGTAATCCCATCCTAATTGCCTCATATAATTATGGATAGCTTGCCAATCTTTTCCAACCAATGAAACATCAGCCTGCATGGAAGCTTGTAATACATAATCTTTTGAATCAGGAATTGTGTTTTCCTCTTTATCCTCATCTTCTTTCCCATCATCTACATTCTCCTTGTCTTCATCTACATCGGAAGGAAGTACTTCCGTACTCGTATTATCCGGACATGCACACAACAAAAGGCTGCAGAATAATGCACTACATCCCCATTTAAAAAATCCTATTATTGTTTTCATCTTTTCTATTCCATTTCTCTAAATTATTACTCTAAGACTCTTAATAGTTCCAAACAATTCCTCTGTTTTGAAATCTCCAATTTCTCTTTGAAGAACTGAAAGTCTCATACAGCAGAAACACAGGTTTCACTTGAATGAACCGACACACGCAATGTATGCAACAGTTTTCCCAAATCTTCCGGAGTCACTTGCTGAGCTGAATCAGACAAAGCTGTTTGTGGAGAAATATGAGACTCTATAAACAAGCCGTCAAAATGCAAATCCAACGCTTTTTCGCAAATTGGTAATAGCAACTCACGTTTTCCGGCAATGTGACTGGGATCGCAATAATAAGTTAACATCGGGAAATAAGAACGGAACTGCTCGAGCAAGTTCCAAAGAGGCGCATTACGATAAGGATGCGAATCAGTGACACAAAATCCACGATGTACAATATATAAATCCTGAATGCCCACATTCTGCAAACGCTCAATAGCTCCTATCCAAAGTTGCAAATCGGGCGAGACCGGATTTTTGACCCATACCGATACATGATTGCCTCTCAAAGCTTCCGATAATTCACGCATCATAAAAGGATTGACCGTTGTCCGAGCTCCAATCCATACCATGTTAATTCCTGCTTTCAAAACCGCTTCAACATGTCGGGGTAAAGCCACTTCTGTCATTACGTGCAATCCTAAGTCCCGCTGAATCTCCGTCAGCCAAGGCAATCCCCGTTCCCCTACTCCTTCGAAACTTCCCCATCGGGAACGGGGTTTCCATAAGCCGGCTCGGAATATCTTCACTCCCATCTTTTTCAATGCACGTGCTGTATCCAACATCTGAACATGATTTTCAGCACTACACGGACCTGCGACCAAACCTATTTCATGTCTTTCACTTTCCATAAATTATATTTTATACGCCTGCACAATCAAAAGAATCAGTCTTCTATAATAACCCTGAAGCCTACATTGTAAACCTTTTGCCATGGCAAATAAGACCGGCGGTAATAGGCAGTACAATTCTTCGGATGATCATTCCACGACCCACCGCGTACAACTTTTTCCGTTCCGCTTCCCTGTTCTTTCTCATTATATGGATAGGGCAAATAATCAGAACGAGTCCATTCGGCCACATTCCCTTGCATATCATACAATCCGAAAGCATTTGCCTGATAGGTTCCTCCTTCGACTTGCAACATATTCCCATCATCCACACTATTTTCTTTAGGCTGATATGTATAATATTTATACCAAGGATAAGTTTCGCTCATAGGTTGGGGGTTAACACCACGAACAGCCATTTTATTCAGCTGTTTATCTGCCATATTCTCAAACGCGGCAAAATCACTATTCAATGAACCGAACCAGAATGCGTCATCACTACCTGCGCGACAAGCCCATTCCCACTGTACCTCAGTAGGCAATGTCACTTTAAGTCCCGTCTTCTCGCTCAACTTCTGACAAAAAGCCATCGCCTCTTCCCAACTGACACGGATAGCAGGTTGTTCCGGATTATTGGCCGGATAACCCTGATGTACATGATCCTTCCACAACTGACGGTCGAAACGGCTATCGTGGTCAGGGAAAATAGTACGGAACTGTTCATTACTTACTTCCATCTCCGCCATCCAGAAACCGTTCTTTACAGTCTGTTTATTAGCCGGCGAATAGTCCGAATAATTGCGGTTACTACCCATCACAAAGGAACCTGCAGGGATGCGCACAAAGTTCATCCGGATGCCCGGAGCTAATTCTATACTCATTTTCGCTTCACCCTCCTTTGCAACTAAAGTCCGCGCTGTAGCTTTGTCAAAAGGCCAATTCTTCACCCTTACGTCTTTTAACTTATGTTTTACCTCTTGGGGCTTGACAGGCTCTTGCTTAGGCTGCGCTTTTAAATAATCAGCATACGAACGTATTTCAGCCTGCCAATCCACACCGGCTCCATTGGCATATTTGTTGTTCAACTCTATACGACGACTGATTTGCTCTACCCCTTTAAAAATGTTCGCCTTAAACTTACCATGATACGGAGCATTGAAATCAATCCAATTATACAAAGTTTTCCATTCTTTATCTGTCAACTTGACACCATAATGCCCCGTCTTCAACAATTTTACCAACGGACTTACCGAAGCGTGATATTCATATGGTTCCAACACTTCTACTTCAGCCTCAGGCCCTTGACGGTATACATAAGGATGCAGATTGAGATAACTCATGCCGAAACCAGAGAATTCATCTATACGTCCGCCTCTGAAATCGGCCAAACTATTTGAACCGTCATGACAAGACACACAGGCACGATCTAAGATGGGTTGCATCTCCAACTCGAAAGTAAAAGAACGTTGACCACCTTCCGGCTTTACAATTTCATGCGGAGCTATGGTCGAAGCTATCACACGTTTAGGTATAGGTAACTGATTCTGGTCTTCATGACAACCTACACACGAAACCGTTTCGCCCGGCATACCCGTCAACCAGCTACGCATCCATTGCACAGCACGTCCCTCCTCGTCCAAAGGCTGTAAGGAAATAGGCGTATTGGCCGGTATCTTGAATATGGCAGACCCATCCTCTTCTACTGGAACAACTCCCAACAAACGCTTGATATCCCAACCACTTTGGACACCTTGGGCCCAATGGTCGGACGGAGTCTTATTATAAGCATACTCATAGGCCATTACACGGAAGGCCTTTACCGTTCCACGCGGCACACCTTGCAATCCTTCGCCCTCATAAATATCTTGTATAAAAACAGTAGCTTCTTTGCTACTCGGCACAATTTTATCCGCTATGACAGGGGGAGTCTGGGTCTTACGAACCGGTATCGGACAAATTAAGCCTTCCCCCTCAAATTCCGCAATCAAAGTAAGATTGTCAAAAACGTCCACTAAATAAATACCCCACAAGGAATTTTCACTCAATTTGGCTGCAACTAAAAAATATTTGTCCGTCAAAGGATAGGGCTTTATAAACTGAGGCCACACTCCATCCACTAAACGATCTTTCACTATTGGTTCAATCTTCCGATCACGAAAAGGCATCTCTTGCAACATACCTTCCACTCCTTTCCGGCTCTTTGAAGGATCAAACAATATCAGACGCCCTGAACGAGCCACGCCATGATGGCCAGAAATAATGCCAACAAACTTTGATGTCTGTCCGGGGAGTGGTTTGGCGTCAAACGTACTGTTCGGAAAATAAGTACCACTACCGTACAACGACTTCTGTTCAGTTCCATCCGGGTTCATATGCATGACGATGCGAGAAAAGTAATGTGTCAAATCCGTATATTCCCAACGTGTGTACATAATTCTACCATTATGCAACACTGTAGGTCCCCAATTGGCATCTTGGTCAAACGTCAAACGACGCAAAGAACCATCTTTAGGGTCATAAAGGCACATATTACCCACCTCATCGTTACCGTTCACACAAGGCACTCCGTTGTAACCTATATTCGAAACTGCGATAATCTTACCGGAAGGCAAATAGGTTGCATCAAAAAACTCCAAATCTTTTTCCGGCGTATTAATTAATTTGTGCAATCCGGTACCGTCGGTTTTCACTTCAAAAACCTGCCAGCGCCCGTCCGTATCCACCATGGAAAACATAATATGTTCGCCGTCCCAATGCAATTTCAAATCGGGTACCGAAGAGCCGTTGGTTGGCTTGAAGATAGTCCTCGATTTCAATTCGCCACGAAGATTGGACAGTTCCGCTATTTCCGCATTAAACCCTTTACGTGAAGCCGATGTCTGATTGGACCAATTATTGTTTTGAGTTCCCAAAGCACGCGGATTGACTTGCCGAGCCGTAGTCCCTATTTTATAACGACCAACTATGATTTTGTCCATATCCAACGCCGGATTGGCAAGCAAAATCTCTTTTTTCAACTTTAACGCCTCATTTGCATCGGCTATAGCCTTCTCTTCATTTTTATAAATTCCTGAGAAGCCAGCCTCAAAAAGTCGTTTCAAATCAACTAACTTGGACTGCATCACAGACTTATCAAAACTAGCGTCCTGAGCCATATCATTATAAGCTTCTTCTATGGCTCGCATATTCAACCAACTTAACGATTCCTGTAACTCGTATACTTTCATAGCTTGCTGAGCCAACTCCAAAAAACCAACGACCTTCTCATCCAATGCACCGTTCTTGTCAATCTGAGCTATTTGATTCATAAAATAGGCCTTATCGTTCAGCAAAGACACAACAGTAGTAGCGATGTGCTTCTCTATCGATGCGTCATGAGTCGTAACAATGGCTTTCATGTCACCACCCGCAAAAGGCAAAAAGCGAGCCGACTCTTCCGGATATTTCTTCGTTATCTCATCTGCTTTCTCTTTACCGGTAATTCCTTGTATGATGAAAATGACAGTTCCCGCCGAGGAACGATTCTCCAAACCGATCTCCGCTTCAAAACGGGTATATTTTTTATCTAACGGCACGACTATTTGCGCATTCGCATTGGCTAATATGGTGCGGTTGTATTTTTTCCCCTTCATGGTAACCATCTGGCCTTTAGCGTTCTCATTAAAACGCAACTGCCCGCTTCCGTTCTTTTTAAAAGAATCTTTTAAGTCATTCAACCAAACTGACGAGCCGTCTGCAGCAATCAATTTGGCATTAGCCCATACTGCCTGATCGTCGCTGTTTCCATCTACAGTTCCCCATGTATATAATATAATTTCATCCAGTCCCGTTACATCCGCCGAAAAAGGCGTAGCTGCCGTTTTCGCCTTAACGACCTTAGAAACAACCGGCAAACACGTTTCTTTCAATTCTTGATAGGCCTGCTCCTTAGCAACCGCTATACTTTCAGCCCATGTATCCAAACGGTTGTCCGCGACTTTCTTTTGCGCTTTAGCCATCATCGCAAAAACAACACATGCCGATATTAACACTATCTTTTTCATAATCCCTTTATTTAAAACCTAACTTCAACCATTTCTGTTTATCTATATAATAAGCTGCGGATACTTTGCCGACATTCTGTTTATCCCGCAAAGACCAAACAACTTTTCCTTCACCATCCAATTCTATCAATTGAGGCTCATCAACAACCACCCCCTTAGTATGACCGCCCCAATTACATACCAATAAGTTTTCATTCTGTAACTCTAAAACTTGCGCTACAAACCAAAACGCAGCCCCTTTCACATCATTACTCGTTACTTTTTTTACCTTTTTCCCAGTCTTCCCGTCCATTACTAAATAATAATGGTCGTCACCACAAGGCAACAACCAATTGCCATCGGCCAACTCCAACGAAGAAAAGACTTTTCCTCCTACCTCATATTCTTTCACTAACGCACCATCACGACTGATTTCCATCACCTTCCGGACAGACATCAATGGCACTAAATAATTTCCGTTCTTAAGTTGAAAAACTTGCCGGAACTGACTATGAGGTTTTGCGATACCCAAATCAAATGCCATCCGGTGTGTCTCCCTTCCCTCTTTATCTACTTCTATAAATAAAGCGGGATTTCCACAAATCCCTAACAAAGCTCCTCCATCTGACAACAATGTAGCCGACTGAAGCTCTTGGGACTCTGACACAACATAATCCCAAACCACTTCATGATTCCAATTTACAACCTTCGCCCCTTTTTTATAAGAATAAAGTATATTACCTCCGGCAGTCAATGCTACCGAGTTACATTCCTCGCCTTTTTCCAAGACGTGCCGCCATTCAACCTTTCCGGTCTGTTTGTCAACAAGCGAAATTACAGGATTGCCGGAACCGGCAACCAAGATTTTATCTTGAGCCGCCAGTCCCCGCATTCCCCACAGCAAAGTAACTATAATACAAACCCAAAATCTCTGTATCATCGCATCTTTAACTTATCTACTCTTCAATTCATTGAACAGTTCAAAAGCCTGATTGGGAGACATATTATCGTGAACGACAGCCTTCACGGCTTGCAACATGGCTACAGGAGCTTCAGACTGGAACACATTACGTCCCATATCCACACCGGCAGCACCATCATTAACCGCTTTATAACAAAGTTCCAGCGCTTCCAACTCCGGAAGTTTTTTACCTCCGGCAATCACAATTGGAACCGGACAAGCCGCAACCACCTTTTCAAACCCTTCGCAATAATAAGTCTTTACGATATTGGCACCATTCTCAGCCGCGATACGTGAAGCCAGGCCAAAATACCGGGCATCACGAGCCATATCCTTACCTACTGCCGTTACGCCCATTACCGGAATGCCATAACGAGTACCCGCATCTACCGCTTTATACAAATTCGCCACAGTCTTTGCCTCGTGCTCCGCTTCACCAATGGCCAACATCACAGCCATTGCCGAGACATTCAAACGCACCGCATCCTCAATGTCAATCAATACATTATCATTCAAAGACGTTAATAATGAGGTACCTGCATCCGAACGAAGACAAATGGGCTTATTAGTCATCGGAGGTACGACCGCACGAAGAATTCCTCGCGTACACATCAAACAATCCGCATACTCTATCAAAGGTAGAATGGTCAAATCTATACGTTCCAAACCAGAAGTCGGCCCCATGATAAATCCGTGGTCGAAAGCCAACATAACGGTCCGTCCTGTTTTCATATTAAATATACGCGATAAGCGGTCTTTCATCCCCCAAGGAAGATTTTCCGCTCCTTTCACAGGGAAATGCTGGGACACAACATTTACACCTATCCCATAATTATGTCCTTCTCTTAATCCATCCAAATCTGCCATATTTTTCTTTTTTACTTTAATCAAAAATCCACATATTATTAAACTTCCCAAGTTTACAAAACTTGAGCAAAAGACTGAAACATACAAGCCCATGAAGTGGCTCCAGAATCTGCATAACCTACTGAACGTTCACCATAATTACGCGCACGCCCAAACTTAGCCTGCATCTGCTTCGTAGCCTCCGCACCTTTCAAAGCCGCATCAGCCGCAGCTTGAAACATCACCTTTATATCATCACTTTCAACAGACTGCATTGCCTCAATGGCCGGAATTAAAGCATCCATCATCGTCTTATCTCCCAGCTTTGCCTTAGTCTGCTTTTCTACACCGCACAAACCACCTGCAAACATTTTTTTTACTGTAGCCGCATCCAATTCAGTCCCTGAAACTTGATCACTCATGCCTAGGAAAAGCCCTCCAAGCAATGTACTGGTTGAACCGCTGATTTCTAACATGACATTGAATCCCATGTCATTCAGCATCGACTTGAACTCTTTCCCCTTTTCAGCACTTTGGACTATGACCGACATGGCTTGCGTAATAGCTGTGCCATGGTCGCCATCGCCCAAGACCGCATCCAGGCGTGAAAATTCATCAGCATGCTCCGTAATGTTTTTCAAAGCATTACGGAGCATTTTCTTAAAATCATCTATTGTCAATTTGTCCATAATTACCGTCCAATCGTAGTCCAATAAGGAGCATTTGACATCTTATTATTCAAATAATCCACATGATCCTCATCCAACAGAGCCAATATCATCTGAAAACCGGCCTGTTCCTGAACCGTGAGCAACTCACCTATACGGCTCGAAGCGACCTCAATACCCGCATCCTCCAAAATCTGATGCGCTTTGCGATACACAATGTTCATTTCCATGTGAGTTGTAGCACCTACACCATTTATAATCAACATAGCCTTGTCACCAGCCTTCGGCTGCAACTTTTTCATCAACAGGCTAATCATTTCAGAAGCTGTTTCATCTGCAGAAACCAGTTTCTTGCGTCCTCCACCACCTTCGCCATGTTGCCCCATGCCAATCTCTATTTCGCCATCCGGCAACTCCGAAATCGTCATTCCATTTTGAGGATGAACACAAGATTTCATTGCAACAGCCAATGTCGCCAATTTTTGGTTAAAACGTTCCCCGATCTCTATTATTTCATCCAGACTTCTTCCTTCTTCCGCCGCCGCACCTACTATTTTAATCAGAGGGACACAACCGGCCAATCCACGACGGTCATCATCCGGAGCATCCAATCCGGCACTGATGTCATCGTGCGTCAAAATAGTCTTTACTTTTACGCCCACACGTCCAGCCAACTGACAAGCCATATTGGCACTCATTACATCGCCTGAATGATTCAATACAATCAGTAATATACCTGCGTCACGCTTAAACATCTGCAAAGCCTGAAAAACACGTTGAGCACCTGGTGCAGCAAAGATGTCACCAACTACAGAACAATCCAACATGCCTTCGCCTACGAATCCACTCAGTGCAGGCTCATGACCAGAACCGCCTAAGGTAATAACAGCCACTTTATCATCAGACTTGGCATGAGCACGAACTATGATATTTTCACCTCCTATGGCCACTTTATCGCTATAAGCCATCGTATATCCCTCCAACAATTCAGCCGTAAGATTGTTGGGGTCATTTATAAATTTGTTTACCATAATTAATAGTCTTGTTTTAATGTTACTTACTAAATTGCATCAGTTCCAAAGCAATCCCTTCTTCCTCCACAAAAGCAATGGTGAGATATTCATTCACAACAGTCTTTGGCAAAAGCACCTTGGCATCCTTCAATTCTTTATCCAAATCATCTACCTCATAAGCAATATGCGCCAATTGCTGAATTAGTTTAGGCATCCAACTATCAGCATCGAAACGCAAGAATTCTATCTGGTTCGGACTTTGAGTATAGTCGGTCAAAAAGACTTTCATTCCTTCATTATAAACCTCACCGGGCACTGACACCGTTACAGGTATTCCTATATGATTAATTTTTCTCATGTTATTAAATAGGTTTAAATGTTGGCCGGAAGAAAGAGTTTAGCAGCTTCCCATCCGGCCAACCTGCATTCAAACAATATAAGTGGTATTACAAAGCAGCTTTATCATTGGTGAAACGCAAACCGTCATTATCATGATAACAAGCCCACTCTTCAACAATGGCGCCTTCGGGTCCGGCCATCATAAAGTGAAACGACTCCAATTTCTTTAGACGCAAAACATCCCCCACTTTCTGAACAACGAAGTTCTTGCTCTTAATGGGTCCATGGGTAGCAGGAATCTCAGGTGCGTTAGGAGTCTCATCTCCTATCTCAGAAAAATTATAAACCCAACCATGGTTTACCATCCATGATTCATGTTTGGCAGGGAACTTTGTCTTCACATGAGCATGCTCCGGAATCATCTGCCCCGGCAGCAAATAAATGTTATGGGCGAAATACCCATATTCAGGGTCGTTAATCCAGAATATACCTCCCATACCTACATGTTCAAAATCGCCTAAACCGAAATCAGTAAACCAAATGTCTTTCTCCATCAAAGGAGTAAAAGGCACTCCGTAAAAATCGAACATGTCTAAAAAAGCTTTCTTAGCGGCTTCTTGATCAAACTTTCCATCTTTGTAGAAATCTGCGTTCGTGTACTTCTTTTCGTACGTAGTTTTTTCCTTCGTTGTCATAGTGTTTTCCTCTTTTTTAGTCTCTGACGTACAGGAAACGATGCCCATACAGCCAATTAAAACAATCATTAATGTTAATAATTTCTTCATTTCGTTTTCTATTTTATGGTTAATAACTTAAATTCAAAAAGTAGCAAGTCCTTCAATCTCCACCAACAGCTCGCGCCGACAAATATCCGTAAACAAATATGAAACTTGCAAAGCAGGATAACGGCTCTCCACGGCTTTTCTTACAGCCTTCCAATCCTGTCCGGGTTTTATATAGACACGCAATCCGTTCAACGCCATATTCCCAACGGACGTAACACCGGCACGTTTCAGATTCTCCATAGACACCAAGTATTCAATATTCTCCAATGTGGCCAATGTCTGGCCGATCACATCCATTCCTTCCAAGCTTTGCTCACCACGAATGGCAGCGGTTCCCGATATATATACCAAACCTTGATTCTCATTTCGCACCACTTTCGCCCGTTCAAACTTTGGCGTTGTCCGAAAATGGTTCTGTGTCTCACCCAACAAGACGTCTTGGGAATAAGCATGAGCCGCTATCTGCAAGGGATTGTCTATACCCGCTACGTACATTGTTCCAGCCTTTGTCTTCAAAATATCTATATCTACCACTATCCCTCCACGCCATGCCCCGATTCCTGTTGCCGCTGGATAACCTTTTTCCCATGCCGCCTGTTCATAAAACGCAGAACGCGCGTCATTAAAATCTTGATAATGCTGATGTCCGTTGGCATCATAGTCTGTTATGCCTTCGATGTAGTTCCATTGACGGACTATATCGCCAATATCCATTTGTTCCTGCTTCAACACCCGCCCAACAATGGAAAAAATCGTGTCGGCCTGTTCACGGAAACCCTGATGCAGAATGTCACCTTGCATTCCTCCCAAGAAAAGCCATTTATATTTTTCACCTTTCACCACAATATATGGAACGTCCATCAGGGTAAGATACTTCATTTCATCCACCTGTCCGGCCAATTCGTGCACTTCCATAATCAGTCCACCCGCACAAGGAGGTTGCGCCACATAGCTCACTAACGGAACCTTCTCTTTAAAATAAGTATCAACCATCGATTTGAGGCAAATACATTGGGACCGATATATCTCGTTATCTTCCGGCATGCCGAAGAAGACAAGACGCAACGGATTATTTTCTCTATGATATTGGTTCAACAGCCCGGCAACCATATCCGGGAAAGCAGCCTTTCCAACCTCATAAAAACGATGTTTCAATAAGGGAATATCTCCGATTCGCATATTATTACTCTTTCATTTTTAAAGTGAATTCACATACTCCGCCAATTCTTCAGCTTCTTTCTTTGAAATTTTCTTCTCAATTCCATGTTTGTGCACCGTAAACACCTCTTCCAGCGTAGCCGCCCGGCCATCGAACAAGTAAGGAGCAGTACGCCAGACTTCACGCAAGGTTGGTGTATCCCAGCCATTCTCAAACTCGATGTCTTCCCCAATCCGATACATCTTTAAGTCAGTATAATAAGGCCCCGAATGGCACTTGTCACATTGGAATTTCTCAAAGACTTTTCTTCCCCGCTTGGCTTTCTCGGACAATTCACCGTTTACCAAATAGGGACTGGGAACCGGCTTCAACGACATCAGATATTCATCAACACAAGTGGCTTTCTCTTCCGGCAAGTCAATAAACTGAATATATTTATAACCAGTACGCACCGCCACGTATGACGAAGGACGAATACCCGAAATCATAGCCGGAGGAGTAACAAGAGAGAACAACAAACTCTTGCAATTCTTCGAGTTACCAATGCCATCATTCATCAAATCCCAATTCATCCCGTCCATGCGTCCGTCTCCAGGATGACAGCCATTGCATGATTGCCAGTTCTGAAAGCAATACGCTGCATCGTTGAAATACTTTTCACCTTTGTTGATACGACTCTCTACCCTGTTTTTCACCATGGCCACAGACTGCACATCGAACGTATTCAAATCCACCACATTCAATGTATCCGAAAAATAAGTCGGAATCACGGCAGTGTTTTCTTTCAGCATGAATTCACGCGGTCCGTTGCCAACCAGCGGGACACGCTTACGCAAACCGTACAAAAAACGCAAGTCATAAGCTAAAGAGCTCTTAGGGGAATAAGCCTCAAACTTTTTGATAAACTCCGGATAGTTTATGACACTGATGTCATGAGTACCTGAATGCGAAACGACTACCTTGTCCGCCGTGCATTTCACATCCCAAATCCCTGCCGCACCACGTTCCGGCTCATCCAACAAGACAGCGCCCTCGAACGTCAAAGCGTCCACATCGACAACACTCATAGCGCTCGTGTTCATCCATCCTTGTTGTAACTGAGAAGTAGGAACTTGGAAACGCCCCAAATTGTGGGTAACCAACAAATAACGTCCGTCCGGAGAAAGGCTCATTCCCCTCAAAGCATTGCTGCCATTAGCAAGCTGTATATCTTTTACCTTTTGAAAACTTTCTACGTCTATAACAGATACACAAGCGGCAACAGTATCAATGTCTGCACGTTGTTGCGGCAGATAGTTGGCTACAAACAATAAATTTCCGTCCGATGACATCACCATAGATTTTGGTTCACGCAACACCTTCACGGTACGTGTCTCTTTTTTTTCTTCCCTATCTATTTCCGAAACCGTCCCAGCAAACTGATTGCATACATACAATTTTCCCGAACGCCCGTCTATCAATGGGAAACAGGCCCCGGAAGCTGTCGGTATAAAATTGCCTTGTTCAACAGCAGGTTGAGATACGGACAACAGATAGACTCCGTTCTTATGCTCTCCAGCCACCGTTGCAATTACCTGCTCTCCCTCAACCGCAATGCCTGTAGGTATTTCATCCAAACACCATTCTTGTATCCGCTTTTTGTAATCAGCCGAATAAACAGTTACCTTGCGAACGCCCTTTTGAGAGATTGCCATACCATCTTTATAAGGAGCGATGCCGGTAATAAAAAGAGGTGTACCTTCCGGTGATTCCGTTGACCGGAAAGCCGTAAATATACAAAAAGAACAACACAATAGAGGTATCCATATACTCCATTTTAATGCTATCTTATTCCTATCTTTCATGACTTTTAAATTTAAGATTTTATACTCTTATGCTTTGTTTTTACTCACGCAAATGTATATTCAAACTTTATCTTCGCTTATCAAAAACGTCTAAAAAACTTATAGAATTATATCAGCTTTGAAAAAAAGACTTTTCCAAGATCCACTAAAGCGATTCATATACAATAAATTAGCCGTTTATATAAATTAAATCGGCAAAGTCTGACGATATATTGTCACAACTTTGCCGAACAATTCCACATACTATGTCTTATTTTAAATGATGCTTGACCAAGCAGCATTTTGCGTCTCCCCTCTTATCCGCTTTTCCGTATAAGGTTAGCAAAAACACGCCCCAGGTTTATCCAAAGAAAAAACAACTCGTTCTGAGTCACAAAAACCAAGTAAAATGACCATAGAATCCAGATGAAATGGTCATAGCAGCTTGCTTACTTGGCTTTTTCACTATGTTTTGGAATATTGCGGACATTAATTATACAAAATTCATCATAAATGAACTTGTATTGTTTTCCCTTCAGTAATTTTTTTATCTAAAAGTTTCTTTCCTTCTGCCGTATTGATTACCACATGCAGTTTTTCTCCATCACGAGACACCTGAATATGAAAGTCGGAACCAAATGCCCGGATGTGGTTCAAATTCATATATGCCCATTCCATGGGTAAACGGGGAGTCAGATTAAAACTTTTCAAGCCCGTAGGACGGATACCGAACAAACCTTCTGTATAGATTCGGCAATACAAGCCACTCTCAGCAGAAAGATGTCTTTGGTCACCTTCCGGCCACGCTTCGATAGCATAAGGAACATGTTCTCCCAACAGGCGATAACGAGAATAGTGTTTTAAAAAACGGACACCCCGTTCAACCTCACCCGCTGCTATGATTCCTCTTAAAGCGTACAAGGTAGATCTATCCCAAAATGTCTCGGTCCCCGCTTGAGTTAATAAACCATTCTCCGTACACAGACGCGGAGAGAGCAAGGCATCCACAGTACCCTTCGCTCGATCATAGATGCCCATGACCAAAGGCATGCAAATCCAAGAACGTAAAACATCGTTTCCGTCATAATAACGATATGTCCGAAAGCCTTCCACATCATATCCAAAATAATTCTCTATAGACCGTTCCAGTGCTTTTGCCTGAGCAGTATAACCGGCCAATCGTTTCCTAGAGATTCCTAACTCACTTCCTAAATATACAGCCGAACGTAACGCATCATAATATAAGGTAGAAGTACACAAATTCGCATCTCCTGACGGGAAACGGTTTTCCAATTCATCAGAATCAGAAGCGACCACACCTTCCGGAGTAAGTTTACGCTTACAATATTCCAAACACCATTCGATAAGTGGCCAAAGTTCGCGTGCCTCATCCCTGCTGCCACGTGCCAAGGCATAGCGTGCGGCTCCGTATGCTATCATTGCGCCATCACCACGATCTTTGGCTCCATGCCACGTCCCCACTCCTTCGGATATAATAGAACTGGGAATCGGCTTGTAATCCGGATTCATAAAACGGGCAAAATGACGGAAAGCATTCAGTGCCGACTCGTTTCCTACCTCATAACCTAAAAAAGGAAAGAACGGATTTATATATTCAGCCTGGTCATTCGCCCAAATGGCAGCATAATAGGCTTCGCCGCCTGGCCCGTGCATCAGTCCGCCTTTCGTATTATAAATGCTTTCCGCACCCCGAATCTTGGCAAAAGCGAACATACAATTCAATACGGTATCGGGCGTATCCAGAACCAGATTCTTCTGCCATTCATCTATCAGAGATTGACGAGCGGCACGTTCATCCGCAATCGTAACATTCAGTTTGTTTTCATCGGTTACCTTTCTTCCTTGAAATATGGCGTAGAACTCCAACTTTTCGCCTGGCTTCAAACGGAAGTTACCATGTTTGGAAAGGGAGGCCTCTATCCGATAGGCTCCATACACACCCGCTTCCTGAGGAGTCATGTATTCCATCCTCCAATCGGGAACACGCAAGATTATCGGATACTGACTATTGTTGGTAAACGTATACTCTTCCAGATAACAAGCCTGCAATGCAGAAGGGTAAAGCACACGACTCACATGAATGGTATGCGCCTGTTCCTTGCGTTTGTATATATATCCATAATCGCTCTCCACACGCATGATACCGTTGAACGTTATCTGTTCAACCTTTTCGTTCAGCAACGTCTGGTCATCTACCGTTATCATGGCGGGAATATCTATATCAAAACGTTGTTTCAAATTGTTTTGCGTTTTATTCGGCTTCATCCGGAGCATCGGAAAGACCAAACTACGGTTTAAATGAAACTGATGACGACTATCCACGCCATAGCGAAGCACTACGGACAACATCTGTCCGCTCATCTCCACATGATCATCATGAGGCAAGTTCTCCATTGGAGTCCAACAGATAGTTCCATTATCTTGAATTTTCCACCGATCGGAAGCCTGTACACTTACTCCCCCTATCATACAAATCAAGAGAAAAAAATAATAAAATCGTTTCATACCTATTTCTTTATTTACATTTTACCATCAATACCGCACTCTCAAACTCCCTGGAAAGAGGATTTTCAATTCCTTTCTCCATCAATTCGGCTCCCGACATACGCTTACCATGACACGAAAAACGGGAGCCCACGCCTTTCACCTGATTCACTTCCTCTATAACATATTCCGCAGAAGGATCCAATCCATCCAAACAAATCCGAGACACATTACCATCACTTACCTGATAAAAATAAACTACCGCTTCTTTCCGGTCGGCAGACACATAACTCAGCGATGCCGTCGGGTGTTCGTAAGGTGATGACAAACGATACAACTCACCTTGCATGACCAAGGATCGTATACGTTCTTTATAAAGTTTTACTGCCTCAGCCAGTTGCTTGCATTCTTCATCGGTAGCCTTACCCAAATCCAGATCGATACCAAACGCGCCACTCAACGCCACATCTATCGCTAACTTCAAATGGCGTTTCCCCATACGGGTGACATGGGCCGAAATGGTACTTGCTGGGAAGAAATGAGAGAATCCCCACTGTATTTTAATACGCGCCAACGGGTCAGTGTTATCACTGGGCCAAAAACTATGGAAGTAAGGCAATGCGCCATAATCTACACGTCCCGAACCTCCCGAACAAAGCATGGCCATCACATCAGGAAACTTCTTGGCCATCCGTTCCATCAACCTATATAAAGCCCGGTTGTAGTCTATCCACAGATGGCTTTGCCTGTCTGCCGGTAAATAGCGTGAACCTGGCTGCGTAATATATCGGTTACAATCCCACTTCACGTATGTTATGCTGGGATTCGGAGCCAATATACTGTCTATCACGTTCCATTCAAAATCCTGCACTTCCGGTCGGGTCAAGTCCAAAATTTCCTGATGCCGTCCCAAGATAGGCTCCCGTCCGGGTTGCGTAATGATCCAGTCAGGATGTCTCGCATAAAGTTCGCTCTGTGGATTTACCATTTCCGGTTCTATCCAGATACCGAAACCCACATCCCGTTTCAAGGCTTCATTGGCTATATACCCAAGCCCATGAGGCAATTTCTTGGTAGAAGGTTGCCAATCTCCCAATCCATGTTTATCATCATCACGAGAATAGGAACCATTACCAAACCATCCGTCATCCAACAGAAACAATTCCGCTCCAACCCGATGTGCAGCATTAAACAGTTCTTTTAATCGGGCTTCATCAAAATCGCAATGAGTCGCCTCCCAATTATTCAGCAACACAGGTCTGTTTTTCTGTGCATCACGAATGCCATATTTCAATGCCCAACGATGAAAACGACGACTAACCTCACCTTTCCCGCGGCTGCTATATGCATAAAGTATAGGAGGCGTTACGAACTCTTTATTTTTTTCCAAGTAATACTGCGACCCTATAGGATTCATACCAGTAAGCATGCGAAGGCGGTTATTCCAATCTACTTCAAAGGCAAACTGGAAACTTCCGCTCCATCTCAAGGAACCGGCCAACACTTCTCCCTCTTTCTCGGTAGCCAATCCGTTTAAAGATAACAGGAAAGAAGGAATACACATCTGATGCGCACGAACCCCCAGCTTCGAATCTATGATTTTAACGCCACGTGTCAGACGTTCTTCAACCAAAGTTGCCTCACGTTTATAGTTTCCACTAAATTGAGTCAACCAATATTCACCGCTCTTCAACACCGGTGCCATCGATGCAAAACGATAAAGCGTCACGGGACCCTCTTCAGAATGTTTCACCACATTCCACATTTCCATCATACTTTCAGAAGTATAGCACTTGATATAAATATTCACCTCAAACGGATAAACAGGGTCGGCCAAAGAAATAACAGTCTGTGACACTCCGCCTCCCAATTGTTCCACTCGCCGTCCTTTATAACAAAGTTCAGTTGACGTATTGCCGTCCGTATGAGTAGCCTGCAATGCCGGTTCCGTCAAGACGCCATTCCCGTAAGGAGGAAAGAACTCCCACTCACGAGATGGCATCTTTTCCGGAATGTGCACAGGCTCTACTACATTCCCAAAGCCCAATTGATATAAACGCAAATCATTACCGACCATAAAAGTCAGTTTCAGTTCTCCCGAAACAACTGTGAAGATCTCTTTTACAAAAGAAGGCTCCATGGCACGCAACCACATAACGTTGCATACAAACAGAAATAAAAGAAAAATCTTTTTCATGATATTACAGGATTTCGTTCAGACAACAAGGTTTCAGTCTGTCATGAATGTCCAGGTGACATCTGCTATATTATCCGGTTTACCGCGTTCCGCTTTCGATATACTTCCTTTCAAACGTCCCTTCTTGTCACGCGACACCCGAATTTCACGCCAGGAATACATTCCTTTTTCATAGTCAAAAGTTTCCCCATCGTCATCATATAAACGGTAACAGCCTTCCGCCTTACCATAATGGCGTACCTCCAAATGAATTTTCTCACCGATTGTCGGTGTGTGAAGTACGGGATCCATCAATGGTATAATGCCACCGTCTTTTACAAATACCGGTATGCGTTCTATACCCGGAGATACTACTATTGTCTCACCGTTACCCACATATTCACCGGTATAGAAATCATACCAATTACCACGCGGCAAAACCACGGAACGTTCCGTTTGTCCGGCAAACATAGGAGCAACTAACAAATATTCACCCGCCATATACTGGTCTTTTATTTCTTTCGTCACACTTTCCATATAAGGATTGGTTTCCAGATCTTCATCCCGTAACTCCCCCTTGACCGCAGCCTGCTCCATGCTAAACTCTTTTTCAAGATTCAACGCACGGAATGGCGGAATACCGTCAAAATGATAGCGTGCAAATTCCGTATACCAGTAAGGCATCATCCGCATACGCAACAAAGCATATTCTCTCACTGTCTCTGTCACATCAGGAAATGACCATGGCTTAGTACCGCTGCTCCACGCATTAATCATGGCCATCGGAGAAAACACAACCGACTGGAATCTTCTAAGCCATTCTTCGGAAGTCTTCGAGCCACGCACTTCCGGAGTCCACAACACTCCGCAAAAACCGGAATTAATCAAAGCGGTGATAAAATCCTGATGACTGTAATAATCATTATAAATCACATATGGGAAAGAAGTACCACCTCCGTTCGAACCTCTAACTAATCCATAAGTACGCTGGTTGTGACGGCGGTAAAGTTCTGTAGTAACACGTTGCACCCACAGACCATAAGTCTGACGCATCTGTTCTGCTGATACTCCACTGGGAAAAGTTGCCACATCCGGCCACAAATAACGGTCATATCCATCTATTTCATCAATCTTATACCCGCTGACTCCAATGCCGACATGCTCTTTTTCCAACTTTTCATTGAATAACTGTCGAGCCCGTACATCCGCCAAATCCGGAACAATTCCGCACCATACAGTGTGGGATCCACTCAAAGGATACATATCTTTATATAAAGAAGACTCCGGAGAAATGTACGGATTGGTCCATAGATTGATATGTACTTTGCGTTCCGCCATTTTCTGTACAAAGTCTGCCGGTGAAGGGAATCGGCTCTTATCCCACTCAAAAGTACACGGATATGCCCGGCTCTGCCATCCAGGTTCCAGACCAATGACATCCAAAGGAAACCCATGCGCTTCAAACTCTGCAACCTCCCGTTCTACATCTTTATCCGTATAAAGCTTCTTGGTACGTTGTACAAAGCCCAATCCCCATCGGGGAGGCAAAGGGCCACCACCACAAAATAAATTATATCGGCGTACGACATCCATCGGAGTAGGCCCGGCAAAAAGATAAAGTTCCACACCTTGAGCAGGAACTAAAACAGAGACCGCATCCGAATAAGGAGCAGACGTCCACGTCTTATCTGTATTACGGTCCTTAGCCACTGGAGCATTGGGACTGTCCTTACGGGCTCCACTTCCGGCATACACCGTCAAATAACGGGATGAATTGATAAATATACCGTAACCCAAATTTGATATATAGAAAGGAACAGGCGCATGAGTACGCCCATTATCCTTACCGCCATAATGATCAACATGAAGATTCAAAATCCGACCACGTTGATGAACCGTCTGAAAATTCAAACCGAAACCATATAACTGTTCTTCACGTTGCAACGGAATACGAAGACTGACCTTACCGTCTTGTATTTCACCTACAATCTCATCAGCCAATGTCGGTAATGTAGCTTCCGGCAATCGTGTAAGCCCTTCTCTATTAGGAGACACCCCTGCCACATTCAATAAAGAATATGTTTCCGGAGTACCTATCACACCTTTCCATACTCCTGATGCCACTTGTTTCCACACGATTTGAGCATTCATATTCGGAAACAGGCACAGAGCCCATATAACTACCATCAATATTTTTCTCATCATAACTAAACGTTTCATTTAAAAGGTTATCGTATCACACATGCAAAACCACCATTGGACAATAACCGCACTTTCACGGTATTTTCATTGCCTTTCACAACTTGATAGCCAAAAGAATCCTTATCCTTTCCATCAGTTATTATCGTAAAGCTCTTACTCTGGCAGGCAGCAGGCAATTGGAAAGAAATCTCACGTTCTTCCGCCTTCCCACTGATGCCGCCAATATACCACACGTCTCCAGAACGGCGTGCCACCACCGCATAATCACCAGGATATCCAGCCAGCAACCGACTCTCATCCCATGCTGCGGGAACCTCCTGCAAGAATCGTTTCGGACCATCCGGCAATGACATATAGGCTTCAGCACGGTCGGCAAAACACTGGAAACCAGATTCAAATACTACCGACAAAGCCAACTGATGAGCCATGGTTGTCTTGCGGATAGCCGGAACACCGTTACGTATTTTATTAGAGAAAGTCACGGGCGTATAATCCATCGAACCGACTACATTGCGTGTAAAAGGAACTGTGGCATTATGCTGAGCCGCTCTTTCACAACGTTCTTGCCGACCCAGTGTCTCGGCTCCACGAATGGCTTCCGTGGTCAGCATATTCGGATATGTGCGTTCAAAGCCACGGGGCAAAGTCGCCCCATGCAGATCGACTAACAAATGATATTCGGCAGCGTCTTTCAAAATAGCAGGATAAAGTTTTATTATCCTCTGCTTATCGGTATCGAAGAAATCCACCTTAATGCCCTTTACACCCAAAGCGCTGATACGTTGCATTTCCGCACGCCGCAAGTCGGTATCAGACATCAAACGATCCAGATTCTCCATACTTTCATCTCGCCCAGCTCCGGAGTGATACCACAACCATACGCCTACCCCTTTCTTTTGAGCATATGCCACAACATCTTCCATAGAGCCTCCATTCCTCATACGTTGCCAACCGGCATCTATCAAGGTATATTCCCATCCCATTTCTGCTGCAAAATCCACATATTTCAACTGTTCCTTATAATCAAGCACAGAACCGCCTCTATACCACCAACTCCAGCAAGCTCGACCCGGCTTTATCCAAGAAGTATCCGACAGTTCCGAAGGCGGATTCAGATGAGAAACCAGCTGATTCCGGAAAACAATATCCAGTTCATTCCCTACAATCACAACCCTCCACGGTGTATACCAGGGAAGTGTGGACACAGGTTCAGGCTGATCCGGAACAATCGGTTCATCCAATTCTGGGAAACGTATCTTGTAAGCACCGGATGTGCCGGAGTTATCTATGTGAGTAGCCGGATAGCTCCCGTCCAGACAGGCCTCCGTTATCATCATCCAAACGCCATTGGTCTGAAACAACATCGGGAAAGCCCAACCTCTGCCAAGCTTGCATTCCGAACGGATGGGGATCTCGTTCTCACAATATTGTTCATAACAGGGCTTTTTACGGTCGTTCCAGTCATAAGGATGAATCCATGCCTTACCGTTTACAGGTACGGCAAATTCTGAATATTCTTCCTGAATGGTGTGCGTATTTTCATTTATGTCGGGAAAACCATACCGGAAAGCGATTCCGTTGTCATACACACGCACAATGATATTAAAATCATTCCCCTTCTCAGACCGGAAGGAAAATACCTGCTCACGGCAATCATCTACCGTATTCATTTGTTTGCCCGACTTCAGCTGATAAGGTTCCATAACATCTTTCACCGGAGCAGCGGCACTGAACTTCGCGTTTTTCCCGTAATCCAGCCCATCCATGACAAGCCCTAGTAAGGATTCGTCAATGGCTACCGTATCCTTATAATACACCTTGTAAGACAACTGAGTTCCCTTACCCGTCTCTTTATTTTCCAACACAAAACGGATATTTCCATCTTTAGATGCCAACTCCCATACATTCGGTTGTGTACAGGCTCCCATACATAATAAGAAAGGTATTATCAACCATTTCAATAATTTTTCCATAACTATATTTATTATTATTATTATGATTATTCTTCTCCATCCATTATCATATTCATTTCACCTTAGACTTGAAAAGCCCAGGTACCTAACCTTGCGAAAACGCAGTCTTAACGATAGTATTGCACATCACCGTCCTCACAGATTATCTCAGGTCGACAATCAGGATTCTTCAATTCAAAAACGACATTCTTCAGCTTCAATCCGCGTACATGCCTTGCCCACAGACCGTAAGCAGGGATTTTAGGACCAAATGTTTTGACCTCAGGATACGCATCAATAGCTTCCGGTACAACTGCACGTGCGTCTTCCTCTGTCCCTGTGCCCAATAAACGGATATGGATGTTCTCCAAAGTAACATCTGTAATGTAATGCCCCGGTATTCCGGTTATCAGGATACCCGATGGCGGGGTAAGCTGCGCCTGATCCGCCGCTGTAGCCTTCACATTGCGGATAGTTACTTTCTCAAATACCCCTATCGGTTGCCGGACATCCTCCGCTTTACGGAACACACTCAAACGTGCTCCTAAACGCAATAGCATGGGAGTACGTACTTCATCCATCGTGATATTCGAAATCTCCACATTACGCAAGCGGGCACCATCTACAGAGAAAAGTTTAATTCCGCCATTCTTTGTATCATAGATATGACAATTACTGATACGTATATCTTCAAATCCGGCCATTGATTCCGTACCCATTTTTATGCCGGCCTGATTACTTTTCAGCTTCATCTGATCCACCACAATATTCTTACACCCCATCCTCGCCGATGTGCTTTTGAAACAGAGGGCATCATCTCCGCTCACAATATCACAATTACTGATGCGCACATCCTGACAACCATCAATATTAATGCCATCATTGTGTGCCACACCGAAACTACGAATTGTCACATGGCTGATATCCACATCCTTACACTGAAAATAATGAGAAGTCCACGCCGCCGCATATTTTAGCGTAACGTCTTTCACTCGAACGTGCTGACAACGCACCCAGCGCAGCAGGAACGGACGTAACCCCCAACGTTCTCTTTCTGGACGTTTATCTTCCGCTATATGACGTGCTTTTAGAGCGGAACCTTGTCCGTCAATAACACCTTCTCCTTCTAATCCCACGTTTTCGACATCTACGGCAACCAGCAAAGCCCAACCTACATCTATGCCCAATCCTTCCGTAAACGGATCCAAATTATCATATGCCCGATAATCTGTTGTACCCAAAATCACTGCGTCTTTCTCCAAATGTAGACAAACGTTGTCCTTCAATACGATTGTAGCCGATAAATACGTACCCGAAGGTACCAGTACTTTCCCTCCACCGGCACGGTTACATGCGTCAATGGCCTGCTGTATGGCTGGAGAATCCATTGTCTTCCCGTCACCTTTAGCACCATATTCTCTGACATTGAACACAGCGTCCGCTTGCGCCGTCAAAGGAAACACCATCAGCGCAAACATACATACTTTAAATAAATTTCTGATTTTCATGGCAAATTATTCTATAACAACATCCAAACTCTGTATTGTTTTTATATCCCGGTCTTTTTCGACATTTTTGCCGCCAACTTGCAGACTCTTAATGTCGGCTCCCTGCACATCATCCAGCACAACAGCATAACGCCCGTCTTCCTTCTCCACCTCTACACGGCAATTATCCAAAACGAAATCCTTCACATGTCGCGCCCAAAAGCCAAAGGCAGGTTGCACCTTCAAATCTCCGACATTATAACGTCCCACACCTATTTCAGGAGGAATAGCCTCTTTGTCTTCAGCCGGATGCCCTCCTTTCACCCGTAAATGAATATCCTGAAAACGTATATGACTGACGTATCCCGTATGCAATCCATTAGGTAAGGTAAATGTCAGTCCGCCTTCCACATTTTCCGTATCCGGCAATTTAAAACCGGCTATAATCGGTGTTGATTCCGTCTGAGTGCCGTCAAAAGGCTTCCAGCGCCCGCCACGGAATGAACTTCCTCCATATACTTCCTTTACATCCACTCCGTTGATAACCACATTCTCAATTTTCCCGATGTTTACATTAGTCACCAACAACTCTTTCCTAACCATCCCGTTTTCCAAAAACGAAAAAGGAGCGACCGAAGCACCGATGACACGCCCCCGATTGGAAATTGATATAAAGAAAGGCGTACGTGTCCGCCGCATCTGAGAGCGCGAATGCAACGACCCCGTCTTTCCACTGTTCAAATAGATATTCTTCACATGTCCTCCATCATTCGTTGAAATAGAGAATCCAGCTTTATTGGCTCCCAACACATAGATGTTGTCTACATATACATTCTGAATGTCATCCGCTGTTTCGGAACCGATTTGAAACAGATTACAATTCGTATCCCCCACCACATTCCGTATCCGATAGTTACGGGCAGGACGTGTAAAGCCCAAAGAACAATCCGAACCAAGTTTGACAATATCATCAGAGCTGACACGTGAATAAATATTAGTAACCGTCACGTCATTACAACCCATAAAGTCATAGATATCACGTGCATTCTTCGAACTATGTTTGCCAAAATAAGTATCATGCACATAAATACCATCCGAACCGGTGGCCAATAAGACAAAGTGTCCACCCTGGTCTATGTGCAACATATTGCTTATATTCACGCTCCTACTCCCGTCTTTTTCCATATAGTAAGGTTCATCATCCGCCTCATCATACCACATGTCCTTTCCGATATCCCGGCCACCTATTTCTATATTCTTACAAAGCTTGAAGACAAACATTTTGTCACAACGCCTTTCCTTGGCATTATTCATCACTTTATCGGTTGTCACAATATGCCCATTCCCTGTTATACGTCCTGTTCCTATAATTTTCACATTCTCAATCCGCTCTCCGAAAAACATGGTATTCCGGAAAAAAGTGTGCCCAACATCTTGCTTGGTCAGATAGTTCTCGGGGTCTTCATACGGACGGGGGTCGGTAGGCGACAAACCGGAACGGTACGCACGGTCACTAAACCAGGTCGTTTCCGGCTCATCCGCACCCGGAATGGCTTGTATGACAGCATCCCTGCATAGTTCCAGCCAGACATTGCTTTGCAAATGCACAGTCCGGACACTATAAACTCCCGGTGAGAAATGCAGAACACCACCTCCATAACCATTCAGCAGACGTATGGCCTTATTCAAGCAATCCGTCTCATCCGTTATCCCATCTCCTCGCAAACCCAACGCCTTTGCGCTCCAAAAGCCGGAATAATGCCAAGCAATGTTGGAATCTCCCGAATTATCACCCCCTTCCACACGAAGTTTAAAGGCATACAAACAATCCGGAGCCAGCCGAGAAACCGTTGTCATAGTCTCATCCGGCATAATCGCCACATCTACCTGACTCCATGTTTTTCCTTTGTCTTCAGAACGAAGCAAAGTAACGGAATCGGCATCTTTAGGAGCTGTCCAAAGAAAAGAAACGAGCGAGAAATCCGGCTCTTTCTGATAAACCGGAGCTTTCAAAGGAATCTTTGCAAAATCCGAAACCGTAGTCACACCATCCAACTCTGCAACAGCACATGAGCTATACAGAATTTCCGGTTCCGAAGTAACATATTCAGCCTGAAACAGATAACGACCTACAGAAGGCAACATCACACCCTTTATGCAGAGACTGACATCCGGTCCATTGGAAGGACGCAAATCCAAACCTTTAAGTTCAAGCACCTTTCCTCCACCCTTATCACCATAAAGAGTTACTTCACCCGGTTTCTTATAAGAATAATCCGTACCTGTACGCCCGATAGACTGATGGGAGAACTCGCGCAAAAGGACTTCCCCACGCCCTATCAAATTAACAGTTGTGTTATCCAAAGTCATCTCGATTCCATCCGGGATATGAATCCGAACGGTCATCTTCGGGCTCCTCTGCCCTGCATAAAAATTTAATGCCAAAGAGCCAGAGGTCTGGATTGTCATTTGAGTACGATCCAATTCCAATCTGGGAGGCAAAGCGCCTTTACAAACTCGTATTGAAAGACGCTTGTCCGAAGAAATCGCCTGCAAATAGTCTCCCGTCTCAGGGAGACCCGTTTCTTTCTCCATTCCATTGCGGGAATACAAACGGAATTCTTCCATTCCATTTTCTTTCAATTGTTTTTTTAACTCTTCCACTCCCACCAATGTAGATACCAAACCCTCATTTTCCGGTGTGTCCACTGTATAACGGTAGGTTGTCCCTTTATATAGCAATAAAGAATCCGATTTCAGCACCCAAGGGGCATATTGCCTGTCGTTCGCATTAGCAGACAAACAGACAACGCTTAAAATCCAACCTATAAAAAAACAAAATACCAGTTTCATCGCTTATGTTCATTTATATAATTCACGTCATTTGTAAATGGCTGATACCAACTTGGTCCCGCTACAGACAGACAAGATTCAATCCGCTTTCTTTCTTCAGATACCAAGGATTCAGGATAATCAGTCGGAGTAAAACCCAAACGAATACGTTCAAAGGGTATCGAGTCGAGTGGAGCATCCTCCTTAAATGTCCACAAATTATCCGAAAACGTAAAATGCGGCAACACATTTTCCGGATGGATAATTTTCCAATCGGGTCTTTCTCCGCCATACAAATTATGAGCGAAACGGACGTTTTTAGGCAACTTATCACCATAGCCTGATCCTAATTCCAACGAACAATTCAGAAAAATATTATATGCGATGTCTACATTCTCTACTCGATGATAAGAAGTCAGAGGTTCTTTCTTTACATCGGTGTCAGGAGTAGGGCGTTCAAAAACGCCCATACGCACCAACAGCCCGAAAGCCTCTACATCTCTTATATAATTATCATAAATCGTATGCCCCTGATTAATCACACGAATGCCGGCAGTTCCCCGCTGATGATTTCCAATAAATGTATTGGATTCCAATACATTGTAATGTCCATGCCGACAAACCAATCCTCCACCGGATTCATAAAACAGATTTTTGCGCACGATGTTATGGCAGGATTTCACGGAGATAATCTCATTCTCTCCGCTACACCTGAAAAACACATTGTTTTCCACTAAGGTTCGTGACTCCCATTGGGAAGACCACGAATGTCCGATACGGATAATCTCTGCCCCATTTCCTCCGTACGGCCGACGTTCCCCAAAAAAGTTATGATCGATACTATGGTTATTCAAGTGATTATTTTTCTCCAACCACACCTGCAGAACCAGTCCTCCAACTCTTTTGTTGGCAAAGTAGCAATGGTCTATCCGGTTGTTCTCACCTCGTAGCACGACCCAATATTCCTCACCGCCTCCCGGCCGACTTCCTTTCTTTACATCATTACAATCGTCTATCACGCAATTCGTTATTCTGCAACGATTGGCATATCCCCACCCTTGTTTCTGAAAGTCTATCATGTTTTTGCCCGAAGCCGGCCAAGCCTGATAGAACAACAGGCCCTCTAACTGAAGATACTCTCCACAGAGTCTGATATCCAACTGCCCGCTCAGCACAGCCTTACCCGGGTGCTCCGCTTTCCAGATTATGGGTCGTATAAACGTTCCCCGTCCTATAAAATCCACGTCACCCAAATCCCTGTAAACTCCATCCCGCAAAAGGATTTCATCACCGGGCCGCAGGCTCTCCCCCCCCAGCAATTGCTTGAGAGCTGGAATCTGTTGCGGCGTGAAATAATATACTTTCGCAAAGGAAACTGATATTGCGCTCCACACGAATAAAACAATGAATACAAATTTCTTTTTCATGGCACAAAATTTTGCCCAAATATAAAAAGTTCAATGATTACCCGGAGTATCGTTTGAATACAAAATCAACGTTTGAGAGATAATTTCAAGCAAAAGACACATTATTTATAATATCCGTCCTTACAAGATGAATATTGATAAGCACTGGTTTTGCAAAGAGGCAACAAGAATCAGGCCAATTTATAAGATTCATAATAACTTCTATGAATTCTGCAAAATACCAATATGAGGAACAAAAGAAGGGAAAACAGATATAGCAAAAAAAAGGAAGTTACAAGCCGAACAATTCCATTGACCTATAACTTCCTCCTATTCAAAGATTTTTATTAACTAATATTATACAAATAACAACTGATATTTTAACCTGTTCATTTTATTCTAAACTTAAGAGCCAAGGTCTCTTTTTTTATACCATGGGGCACATCTACCGTAACTTTACCATCTAGACAACGGTATTTCACTTGCTTTCCATTCTGTAACAATGTCATTTTACCATGAGGTATGTTTCCTCTCCACTCTATCGTGACTGGCAGTTCATCCCCTTCCGGCAATGCATAAATGGCATAAAGCGTTTTGCCATCCTTATGAGCGGTAAACCAAATATTACCACTGTGATAAACAGGTGTAGTACGCGTACAGTATATGGATTCTCCATTCTGATGAAGCCATTTGCCTACTTCTCTCAATACCTTAATGGCTTCTTCCTCTATAACGCCCTGGGGTGTGGGGCCTACATTCAGTGCCAAACAACCTCCTTTAGCGGTGATTTCAACCAATGAATTGATGACCCATGTGGCCGATTTGTAAGAGGTGTTGGGTGCCCAACCCCAAGTCTCACCCAAAGTCAAACAGCTCTCCCATGGATTAGATAATTGTTCTTTGGGTATAGATTGTTCAGGCGTCTGATAATTCTCATTACGTCCCGGTACTGTGCGGTCTACGGCAAGTAAGCCCGGCTGTTTCTTGCGCACATTATCAATGATTTCATTCAAGCCAATATCATATTTCGGAGGTCTGACCTGCCCGCCATCCAACCACAAAATATCTATAGGACCATACCCACTCATCAGTTCGTCTATTTGCCCTGCAGTAAACTTCTTAAAGTTCTCCCATTTTTCCGGATATTTTTCAAGGTCATAGTTCGGCCTTCTATCCGGTGTTGCCCCAAACGGGTCCCAATAGTCCGTATGGTGAAAGTCTGGTTTGGAAAAATAAGCACCGATCATGAATCCTTTCTTCAACCTTAAACCCAATAAATAGCCTAAAAAATTATTTTCCCGCACAAGTCAGGGTAGACCAAGGCATAAAAGACTGATTTTTATTCAGTGTCTTTCGCCCTAACTTAATAATTTTTCGAGTATAAGGCATCTCCATCTTTTTTCGTTCATGGTAATGATGATAAGCCCGTTCCCATGCCGGAAAAATTTTCTCTCGTTGCTTAGAAGAAATCGTATCGCCAAAAACCGGCCTTCCATACCATGTCACAAATTGTTTATAAGGGACAACTTCGCCACACATATATTTGGCTGTGTACTCAAATCCCCGATATAAGCGATTATTCTGAGTAGAATAAAGATCCACTCCTTGATTCCATGCAATTTCCGCAGCACACGCTAAAAAGCAAAGTCCCATTTGTACATGCTGTTGATCACGTCCACTCTCTTGGCATTGTCCGTTTTCATCAAAATAGTTTTTAATAGATCCATTGGTCGGTCCATCTTTAATCTGACGACACGCATTATCAAAAATATCCCGACGATCTAAAAAAATGCCTATACACATTAATGTTTGCGCATTAGCCGCATCCCAGTTTCCATTGTAACGTGGAGTCCAATCTTTTATTACTGGATACCAAATATTATAAACCATATTCTCAAAGTTTCGTAGTTTTTCTTCTGGCCATTCAGTATAAGTATACTTCAATATTTCAGCTGCATTCAAATATTTTATTCCTGCAGTTCCTACTTTTAATTGGCGATTATGATTAACTATAGAATCTAGTGTAATGCTCCATGCATCAAATATTTCAATAACTTTCTCAGCATATTCTCTTTTTTGCTCTACATACCATAACAGAGCCATGGTATAAGCAGCCGATCCATCACGAACAAAATCGCTTCCTCCAATATCTGGTCTATTATAAGGCCCATTCGAAACGACACGATAAGGATGTGGATGATAGTCCAAAGAAGCCAATTGCGAAGACTTTAGCTGATGCCAAGCTGTTCGCCAAGGCTCTTTCCCTGACAATATTCGTTCTTTCATCATTTTTAAATCAGCATTCGTATGTAACATTCCAGGATGTACGAAATCTTGCCCCCAAAGTACTGAGGGCAAAACAACTGACAATACAACAAATACAAAAATCTTTTGCATAGTTCAAATCTTTTCACTAATTATAACCAGGATTTTGCTCCAATACAGCCTCCGTATTCCGTTCTATCTCTGAATAAGGTATTGGCCACAAATTATGATAATCATAAATAGTAGCTCCTGTTTTAGGATTGTATTTACGATTCATCTCAACCAAACGTCCCATACGACATAAGGTTAACATACGAGTCTCTTCAAAATAAAGTTCTCTCAACCGTTCATCTAGTAAATAATAAATATCAACCTCATTTTCAGATGCCAAATCCGCATGCGCTCTACTACGAATCACATTTATATCTTTAGTCGCATTAGCAATATCATTCTTCATAATATAAGCTTCTGCACGTAATAGATATGTTTCTGCTAGTCGAAAATAATATTCATCTTTATAACTTTGATTGGCTGTACTTATCAAAATATGTTCACCGAATGCTGTTACCATAGGATTCCCGTTATTGTCTTTTTTCCAAAGATCTTCAGGATAATTCCCTACACGAGAATATTTGGTTATTATAGGGAACCAAATTCGTATCGGATCTATTCCGGCCGCATATCCATCCTTGACCAACCATTTTCCAAATGCTTGAGATTTTGGATTGTCTATCTTTACATCCCGTATGATATTATATTGAGAATTACGGATATCATTATCGGAACCTTTAGCCCAAATATCGATAAAGAAATGGTCAGTTGGTTGAATCCATGCAGCACCATTTCCACCCTTTCCATCGGTTATATCAACAAAAGCGGTAACTTGTTCTTCTTTACCATTTTCGTCCAACTGTGTAAGCATGACATTCTTATACATGGGAACAATCCATTTAGTCATTTCATATTTCTCGGAAGCTGGATTTTGGTAATCATATTGCATGACCCACAAAGCCTCAGTATTTCCACTACTCCGATTTTGATTATTCAAACGAAACAAATCCCAATAAACATCACCTTCTTCATCTTTTCTAGATCCAAAACGTTCTGTCATTAATCCCAAACCCGGATAATCAATAACATTACTAGCCATAGTAACAGCATCATCATATCTCTTCAAACATATATATATTTCAGCCAACAAATGTTGCGCAAGTTGTTTATTAACTTGTCCGTCCTTTGCATTATCTATATCCGGAAGCATCAGAGCGGCTTCTTCCAAATCTTGACAGATTTGGTTATAGACTTCTTCACGAGTAGCACGTACATAATCTCTTCGAGGTACAGAAATCTCTTCCAAAATGAGAGGTACCCCACCATATAGATGAGCTAATATCCGATAAGCAAAGGCACGAAAAAATTTGGCTTCGGCTATAATTACATTTTTATCACTCTCTTCTACTTCATTAGGCATATTAATACGATTCAAGATGACATTTGCATTGGAAACAAGTTTATAAGTTTCTTTCCAAATAGTCTTTGTCACACCATCCGTAGGAACCATCTTATTCACATAATCATTTAATTGTCGCGGATTGTAGTAATCCGTAACATTAAATGCAAAATCTGTAGCATAATAGAAAGCCATGCGAGTACCAACATCTATATTACAAAAGATGTATCTTGTCTGATTATATAAATAATTCAACGATGTTTCAAAATGTTCTTTAGTAATCATTGAATTTTCAGGGGAGAAAAAATCTAATGGTTTTTCTTTTAAGAAACTACTTTCATTACAAGATGAATACAAGAGAGTAGCCAATATTACAACAATATTTTTAAACGTATTCATAACTTTATTTTTTAGAATTCGATATTTAAACCTATTGAATAACTCCTCATTACCGGATAAGCTGCTTCAAGTCCGCTCCCGGATTCCGGGTCCCAACCATCCCATTTAGTCCATGTTAACAAATTTTTTCCTGTCAAATACAATTTTAGACGGTTTACATTGAACTTATGTAAAAATGATACGGGGACATTATACGAAATAGTCACATCTTGCAAGCGCACAAAGTTCCGTTGCATATAGGGTGAAAAACTAGTACCATATGCATTTGGTGCATAACCAAGTTGACGATAACGTGCATCTGGATTCTCTGGAGTCCAATAATCAAAGTTAAACAAATTTTTCTGATAAATATTATCTGGATTATTAAGATTCTCTCCTGGTTGCCCATAATAATACTTCTTCCCCCCTTGTATCGAATTAATCATAAATTTCAACTCCCAATTCTTATATTGCAGCGAATTATGAATACTAAATCGATAAGCAGGATCGGTATATCCCAAAATCATACGATCATCCTCATCTGTATACGCACCATCGTTATTCAAATCTTCAACCTTATAAGTACCATAAGTAAAACCTTCGGGAATTCTACCAGCCAAATAGTCATCCATTTGCCACATCCCAATTAAATGGTAATCATAAACAACTCCGTAAGGATGACCAATAAAAATCTTATCTGCAACTAAATCATCTTCTTTTCCATCTCCATCCACATCTTGCCCCAAAATACTAACAACTTTATTTCGGTTCCTAGAAAAATTAAAAGTTACACTCCAAGAGAAATCTTTTGTTAGCACAGGAATGCCTGATACCGACATTTCAATTCCTCTATTATTCAATTTACCAATATTTGTTGGAATAGAAGCTATTCCATTCATTTCTGGGATACTAATATTGTATAGCAAATTATGTGTTTGAGACTTATAAAAATCTACATTTCCAAACAGCCTATTTCTGAATAAACTAAAATCAATTCCAAAATTGAATGTATTAGTTGTTTCCCATTTTAAATCAGAGTTTGCTAATGAAGAAATCCATTGCATCTGTTCTCCAGTGGCTCCATCACCAAACAAATAACCATTATCCGTATCTAATTTAGCAAGAGTTTGATAACGCCCTACTGTCCTATTTCCATTTTGTCCATAGGACATGCGAATTTTTAAATTATCAATCCAATGAACATTTTTAATGAAATCTTCTTCACTTACACGCCATGCAATAGCAGCAGATGGGAAAATACCGAATTTGTTTCCTTCGCCAAATCCAGAGAAACCATCACGTCTGACTGTTCCTGTTATGATATATCTGTCTCTAAACGTATAAATGGCACGAGCCATCATATATAGACTACTTTCTTGCCAAGCTCCAGATGAAACAGACTGTAAATCAGATTGTCCAAGTCCTAAATTATTATATCCTAAAGCATCGTTTAAGAATTTGGATGCACTAGCTTTTGTCATTTCATATTGACGTTTCTCAGCACCATAAACCAAAGTTGTATTAATAGCATGATCACCAAAAGAGTTTTTATACGTTAAAATATTATCTATAGTCCAATTATATTGGCTATTGTTCTCTTTAGATCCTTCTCCCTCAAAATTTGCTCCCCATTTATTGAAGTTGAAAATTTTATTTTCTATCAAATTCTGCGAAAAATTGACACGATAATTCAATCCCTTAACAAATGGAATATCAATATCCACATAAAAATTTCCAGACAGATTATACCGCTTGTTCACATCATCTTGCTGAATGGTTAGCATTGGATTCAATACACTTTTATAAGGTTGATTTATATATTCACCATTTTCGTCAATAACTGCTGCGAGAGGAGGAAGTTCCATAACTGTAGTTAAATTCGGAGATTGTCCCGAATAGTCACTGACTGTGAAAAAAGACTGCATTCCTACTTTTAGCCACTTGGTTACTTTAACATCCATATTGGCTCGAATATTATATCGCTTATATGTATCGTTTATAATCAAATTTTGTTGATCTGTATATCCAACCGACAAAAAATAACTATTCATTTCCGTTTTACCTCTTACACTTAAATTATGAGTTTGAATATAAGGCATATCATTTGTTAGCATATCCCACCAATCAGTATCAACCCCATTTAAATAGCCGTTTAAAACATTACCATCCATCAAATGCTTTGTAACATCCCATTCTGGATTAGGATTCAGTAAATCATCACCGGTCCTACTTTCTTCTAAAAAACGATCTGCAATTCTTTGTAGAAATCCATCTCGCCCAGTTGGATATAAATCTTTGTTAGTTGGCTGCTGATAAGAAAAAGAACCGCTATATTCTATGATAGGTTTACCTGTCGTTTTACCCGTTTTAGATGTAATCAATATGACACCATTACTGGCCTCTGAGCCATAGATAGCTGCCGCACTCGCATCTTTTAACACATCAATAGATTCAACATCATTCATGTTAATATCTACCAAATCTCCTCGATAAATAATACCATCCAAAACTATTAAAGGACTAGTACCTCCACTTATAGAATTACGACCTCGTATAGAAATAGACGGATTCTTCCCTGCTTGCGTCACTGTTCCAACATTCAATCCAGGAATTATTCCTTGTAAAGCTGATCCTAAGCTTATATTAGGAGATTCTTGTAATGCGTTTAAATCTGCACGCACAGATGAACCTGCCAAGTCGCTTTTCTTTGCTGTTCCATAACCGACTACAACAACTTCATCCAACAGTTCTGAATCTTCTCTCAACGATATATTTACTTCATTTCGATTCCCAACTTTCACTTCTTGCGGAGCAAAGCCTATAAATGTAATTTGTAACACTGCATCAGCAGAAGCATCTATCGTAAACCGTCCGTCTATATCAGTAATCGTACCTATTGAAGAATTGCCTTTCACCGTTACATTGGCACCAATAATGGGTTCACCATTAGCATCTTTCACCGTACCGGAAACCTTCCGCTCCTGCTTAAGTGTATTTGGTTGTGACGTTATTTTCCTGACAACAATATTTTTACCTTGAATTTCATAAGCCACTTGCTGGCCTTGCAAAATTTGTTTCACGGCTTCTTGCAATTGATCAGCATTAACCGTAACCTTACGTTCTGTATCTATATCGCCCGCAATATAAACAAACGAATATCCACTCTTAGCTTGTAGCTCGGTCATCGCTTTCTTTACCGAGACATTCTGCATTTTTAAGGACAAGGATTGAGCCCATATTCCTAAATGGAATCCCAACAACGCTACCATTAGTAGCACTGCCTTTTTTCTGTAATTCATAAAATTAGAACTTTTAATGATTTAAAATAAAGATAAAGGTGTCCTTCTAAAGAATGTTTCGTAACTTTGCACATTCCTTAGAAAACAGTTCATACATGTACATGTAAGAAGAGGAATCGGGCCGGAAGAACTTGCACACACTTCCGGCCTTTTCTTTCCTATGTATTACCTTCTTACCTTGCAAAAAAATAAGGTGGTTCTGTATTTTCCATGGCTCATCAACATTAAAAAAGTTAGTTAATTAATTTAATATAACACGATACGATTGTCTTTCAATGCATAGTGTATCTTACCCGTGGCCTCCAATGCGTCAAGCACATCTTTAATGTTCTGGCTTGTACGGTTAAAAGTACCGTAGAACCGATAATTAGCCAACGAATCCGTCTGCAACGTTATCCGTACATTATAACTACGCTCCAACGTCTGAACGACTTCCGACAGGAGTACCTCATCGAACGAAAGCACGCCTTGCTTCCAATCCGTAGCAGCCTTTATCTTCGGTGTCGACTCTATCTTCATCATACCGTCCGACTTATCAAGAACAACCCGCTCATCGGGTCTCAAACAGCGATCCTCCTCATGACGAATTTTATTATGCAAGGCCACTTTTCCTTCTAATAAGGAGACGATCACTTGACGCTCTTCCGGATAGTCCTGGAAATTGAATTTCGTGCCCAATACCTTTACTTGCAAGTTCTTTGAACAGACATAAAAAGGTATCTCTTCATTATGGGCTACTTCAAAATAACCTTCACCCTGCAACTCTACCTCGCGGTTATCCACTCCAAAATCCTGTGCATACGTCAAGCGAGATCCCGCATTCAAGGTAACCAACGTACCGTCCGGCAAACGCATCTGTGCCTGCGATCCCAACGGAGCCACCACTTCAATGTCTGCCAACGCTTCCCTTAAATTGCCTTCTCCTTGTCGATAGGAAAAATAAGCTATCATCCCCACCAAAGCCACCACGGCTGCATAGCGAACCCACACAGGCCAAGAATATCCGAACTTTTTTTTCTGTCCGGATTTAGAGGCTGCCACTTTTTGTCGGAACTGACGGAAAGCCGCTTCCTGGTTATAGCGTACATTTTCCTTTTCCGACAAAGCCGAGAACCAAAGCTCCTGACGTTGCAAAAAGTATCTGTGATGCGCTTCCGACTCATCTATCCAAGCCTTCAGCTCATCCCGTCCTTTCCGATTCAGTTCTCCGGACAAAAAGGATACAATTAATTCGTCTATGTAGGTATTATTCTCTTCCATTCTATTAAGGATTCTATTTGTATGACGACAAAAAAATGACTAAAGGGTAGTCAAAAATGAAAAATTCTCAAGCGACAGTACCCAAAAGGATCAAACAAGGCAGCAAATACTTGCCAAGTTCTTTGTAAAGCAAAGACAAAGCGTTCTTTATGTGATACTTAACTGTATTGATCGAAATTCCGAGTTCACGGGCTATTTCTTCGTATTTCTTTTCTTCAAAACGACTTTTCAGAAATACACGACGACATTCTTCTGGCAAACGGCTGATGGCCCGACGGATCTCATAATCGAGTTCTTTCTCCAACAAGGTACCTAACGGGTAGTCATCGGATAAAATATAACGTTCCTCCAACGGGCATTCATCATTTTCCAATTCCGAGAAAGATATTTCATGTTTTTGCCAGCGGGAATCAAGGTAATCCAGACACCGATTGCGGACAGCACGCACGAGATAGCTGCGTAATGACGTATGAATATTCAGCGTCGCATGTACTTCCCACAAATGGAATATCACATCGCCCACCAAATGTTCAGCCAGCACATCATCACCTACATATTCTTTGGCCACATGACACAACGAAACATAATGATACCGATAGAGGTATTGGTATGCCTCCTCTTTACCTTGCTTCAATTGCTCTATAATGGCTTGCTCCGTGTTTTCCATTTCCTTATTCTTTGGCAAGCAAAGTTAAGCATTTCCTAGAAATAACCTATACTTCGGATGAATTTAAGTGTTATGAATGCCCGCAATTTACCAAAGCATAGGATGAGAAGCAAAGTAAGTAAGCTTCAACGACCATTTCAACTGGCTTCTATGGCCATTTCATCTAGCTTCTATGACGGTTGAAGTATAGTTTCATTTGCGAAAGCGCTATTTGGCAGAATGGCGGACATTCTCTCTCAAGTGTTTTTGTCAACAAGGTCCTGGCCAGTTCTCCATCGCTATTGTCTCGCTGGTCCCCATTTGCTCACCTCTCTCCCAAGGTACAATCTTATTTTCCTTATCAGTCTGCTGAGCCCGTAAACCTCCAGACAAAAGGATTCCAACAAGCAAAATTACGATTCGTTTTTTCATTATAATTACTGAAAATCATTATAAATAAAACATTTATCTATTATGAAAGCAAAAATAGATAAAAATTTTCAAAAAGAGTCAGGAAACTGTTTTGAATTTCTGCAAAAACCAATCATGATACCGGCTTCAACCCCATTTTCTCCGCACGCCGCAACATAAAAGCATGTGCGGCATCATGCTCGTTGGGAATAACACCATCCAGAATGGCATCTTTAATGGCACTTTTCAAGGCACCAATCTGGGGGCAAGGGGATAAACCAAAGGTCTTCATTATTTCCTCCCCGCTGACAGGCGGCTGGAAGTTACGGATGCGGTCACGCTCCTCCAAATCCTTCAGTTTTTGACGCACCAACTGAAAATTCTCCAGAAAACGTTTTTTGCGTTCGGAATTCTTCGAGGTAATATCGGCCTCACACAAGGTCATGAGGTCATCTATGTCATCACCTGCTTCAAAAAGCAGGCGACGCACTGCCGAGTCTGTCACGATGTCATCTGCTATCACAATGGGACGCATGTGTAACCCTACAAGTTTCTGTACGTATTTCATTTTCTCATTCATGGGTAACTTCATGCGCCGAAAAAGAGCAGGAATCATCCGTTCGCCTATATAATTATGGTTATGGAAAGTCCAGCCGGTACGAGGATCCCAACGTTTAGTGACCGGCTTGGCGATGTCATGCAGCAAGGCAGCCCAACGCAACCACAAGTTATCACTTACGCGGCTGACATTATCCAGCACCTCCAGCGTGTGGTAAAAGTTATCTTTATGCGAACGGCCGTTACGGGTCTCCACACCTTGCAAAGCCACTAACTCGGGGAAGATAAGCTGGAGCAGACCCGAACGGTCCAAATCAACAAAACCTCGCGAAGGTGTAGGAGAAAGAATAATCTTATTCAATTCATCGGCGATGCGTTCGTGAGACACGATGCTGATACGCTCACGATTGCGGTGCAAAGCTTCGAAAGTTTCATCGTCAATATAGAACTTCAACTGGGTAGCGAAACGGATACAGCGCATCATGCGTAACGGGTCGTCACTAAAAGTAATGTCCGGATCGAGCGGGGTACGGATAGTACATTCCTTTAAGTCGTCCAAACCACCAAAGGGATCGACCAACTCACCATAGCGGGCACGATTGAGGCAAACGGCCAAAGCATTGATGGTAAAGTCACGCCGGTTTTGATCATCTTCCAACGTGCCGTCCTCTACAACAGGCTTACGAGAGTCGTGCGAATAAGATTCCTTCCGGGCT
>CALUOV010000004.1 GCA_944322275.1 uncultured Bacteroides sp.
TTCTGTCTGGAACTTCATCGGAACTTTTTTCAAAAACATCTTTAACGGGTGCAGGGATTATGTTAACATGGTTCCTGACAAAATCACTTTGGCTACCAGCCAATGTTAAATTCAAAGCTAATTAATTAACAAAACTCGATTTAGGGCACTCAAAAGTGCCCTTTCAAAGGGGGATGCCCTAAATTGAGTGCTTACGGAATAACTTTGCTGCCAATCAAATTTATAGAATTATGTATAGCAGTGAAGATCTTGAAAGATTTCTATTTTCCCAAGTGACGCTGGAGCGGCAATGGCACCACTTTAGCTACCTGCCCATGTTAAATTCAAAACCAATTAATTAACAAAACTCAGTTTAGGGCACTGAAAAGTGCCCTTTCAAAGGGGAATGCCCTAAATTGAGTGCTTACAATTGAATGCTTACCTATTGAGTGCTTACGAGTGCTTACTATTGAAGTACTACAACATGTTATTCAATACTTTCAATTTTTGGATCATCTTCCCTTTCATATTTGCATTTTATTGGCTCATACCGGCAAAATATAATTCTATTAAGAAGATATTTTTACTTCTAATAAGTTATCTTCTTTATATGAATTACAATGCAGTCTATGCCTTGGTACTATTGTATATTACCATTGTGACATACGGAGGAGGGCTGCTTGTCGGAAAGATAAATGAGGGAAAAAGGACGTGGATTATGATGGGAGCATTGCTCACATTAGGTCCTTTGCTGATATTCAAATATTATAATTTCATTTGTGAGAATTGCAACGCATTGCTTTCTTGGACTGGCTTAAGATTTTCACTACCTGGATTGAATTGGGCTATCCCTTTAGGTATCTCATTCTTTACATTTCAAGCCATCGGATATTTGTGGGATGTTTATTATAAAAAAATACGGGCTGAAAAGGCAATAGTCGATTATATGCTGTTCGTTTCCTTCTTCCCTCAAATCGCATCAGGACCTATAAGTAAAGCATCTGAACTGTTACCGCAAATTAAAAAGCTGCATCCATTTAATTATATGCAGGCAGTATCCGGATTGAAACTGTTGCTATGGGGAATGTTCTTGAAGGTTGTTGTAGCCGACAGGTTAGGGCTATATGTGGATACGGTATATAGGGCTTATGAGCATTATTCAGGCATCACTTGCCTGGTTGCCAGTTTGTTTTATTCGCTACAAATATATGGTGACTTTGCGGGTTATTCACTGATGGCAATAGGAATAGCCAAGACTTTGGGTTTTGACTTGATTAATAATTTCCAACGCCCTTATTTTTCAGTCAGTGTCACCGATTTCTGGAGAAGATGGCATATTTCCCTGTCCAGATGGTTGAAAGACTATGTATATATTCCTTTGGGAGGAAATCGATGTGGCAGATTGAGGAATTATTGGAATATTTTAATAACATTCTTGGTGAGCGGTATTTGGCATGGTGCCAATTGGACGTTTATTGTATGGGGTATCCTGCATGGCGCTTTTCAAATAGTGGAGAAAGCTTTGGGTTTTCAAAAATATATAGGATCTAACGTATTGGTGAAAATAACAAGAATACTTATCACTTTCCTGTTAGTGAATTTTGCCTGGATATTTTTCAGAATGCCGAGTTTAACAGAAGCATGGGAAGTAATCATTAAGATATTTGGTGATTTTGATGGGGAAATCTACAAGTCGTCCAATACAAATTTCGTGCTGTATTTGACAGGCATATTTATTCTCGTGTTCAAAGATGTAAAAGATGAGTTTTGGGCGAGGCGACATACGGTTTTTGATAAGAAAGCAGTGAAATGGATTGTTTGCCTGATGTTGCTTGTTCTGATTGTTGGTGTGGGGGTTCTTGACAGTGGCCAATTTATTTATGCAAACTTTTAAATGAAGATCGCATGAAACGTTTTATCGGTTATATCTTTTTGTTTTTTATTGCCCTATTCATTATCGACAGATTAGCCGGACTTTGCTTTGATTACTTGAATTCACATGCAAAAGGAGGTGACACGGCAAACCAATATTATATTTGCAAGCAATCGGATGAAGATATATTAATCTTTGGCTCATCAAGGGCAAATCACCATTACGTCCCTTCCATTATAGAAGATTCGTTAAACATGTCGTGCTATAATTGTGGAACGGATGGAAATGGAATTCTGTTACATTACGGACGATATAAATTGATTTCAGAAAGATATACCCCCAAAATAATCATCTATGATTTGACGGATGCTTTTGATATACTCCCCAATGACAATTTAAAATATTTAGAACAGCTGAAACAATACCATGATGAGGCGAATTTAATTGAACTATTTGACGATGTGTCTGTTACCGAACGATATAAGCTGTATTCCAAGCTGTATCAATACAATACCAAATTCATTCAAATGTTGGGAGATAACATTAAACCGCAACAACAAACCGTACAAGGATACAAGCCCCTCCTTCATGTAATGGATTATGAACCAGACAACAGACGGATGGGAACAAATACAGAAACAGATAGTATAAAACTTAAATATCTCGAGAAATTCATTATAGACACTAAACAGAAAGGCATAAAACTCGTTTTTATCATTTCACCTTATTATAGGGCTTGTTCATCCGACTCCTATAAACCGGCTAAAATGTTAACAGAAAAATACGATGTGCCTCTATGGGATTTTTACGCCGATAAACGATACAACACAAGTAAAGATTATTTTAGCGATTCATCGCATTTAAACGACACCGGAGCCCGAATTTTCACAAAGAGAATCATCTCCCGACTAAGAAATACAACTGAATGCCGGACTTATAACACACAGCAAACTTATCAAGAGATATTGCCTGATTAACCTATAGAATTAGATTTAGATTATGATAAGCATCCTGTACAGTAAAAAAGAGCTTCATAGCTTATTGAATTACATTTTTAATTTGCTATTCAGTTCTAAATATAAAGAACTGAACAACTCCAATTACATCAATCAGATGGTGCCGCGATTTGAACGTGTTTATCTGAGATTGGAGAAATTACCTGAGACCATTGTTTTATCTAATGAGGACTTATTTCCAAACAAAATAAAGACATCCTGGGAACAACTTGACGCTTCCTTTGACGGAACGATAACAGAATCCATAAAAAAAGATTATGGCATATTGATAAAAAAGACCGCTTCATTCCTAAAATACATCGAGAGTCTTCCGGCAAGTAAAAATGAAAAAGCAACTTCATTCAATGCCCGTTCCATAGACGTGAATGAGGAAAAAGAAAAGCGACTCCAACTTAAAAAACAATATGACAAACTAAAGGTTCTGATAGAGAGTAAACGGAATGCCACTGATTTCGATCCTCAAACCATTGAATCTCTACAGGAACAGCTTGATGCTATCGCTCAAAAAATGAAGGAGTTTAAGGAGAATGTCGAGTCTGCAAATGCAGATCAAACAGCCGAAACTAATTGGGCCGACCGAATAGAACAAGCTTTTAATGATTTAAGCGTATATACCCAGCCTATAGAAAAGGAAAAGGTAAAAGTGACAGTAGAATATTGGGGGTTTCTTATAGCAACATGGATTTTAGTCATTTTGTTTTGCATATTGTATTATTTGTTTATAAAGGAAGTACAAGAATGCAAAATTATCCTTTGTTCATGGTTAGACTATCTGCCTTATGGAATACTGCTGCCAGTGTATAGTCTGTTAATATGGTTATGCGTTTACCAGAAGAATCGTGCGCACAAAATTTCCATTGAACTGACCACACGCCTTTTCAATATACAGTATCTGGAAGGTTTGCTAAAGTTGACTAACACGTTGTCTGCCAACCCTAACGAAGCCATCAACAAGATAGATCATGCTGTTGATTCCATGTTGCAAAGTTATTTGAAACAGGCAGACCATAACCAACTATCAGAAGTAGAACTTTCCCGTATAGAAGTTAAAGAATTAGAAGGTACTCCCTATTGGAAACTGCTTCAAGAAATAAAAGAACTTATTAAAACTATCAAGCAATGACTGAAAAAGAATACGATCTTATGGTGGAAAAGCTGACTTTGGCAACACAAGCTAGAAAATTAGAATGGAGAGAAGATAAATCGCGTTTTTCCACAGTTGTCAACGGATGCCCCATAACCATTTACCCTGATTATGATCCTCTTTTAGAAAACTCCAGTTATTCGTTAGCTTTAGCTAACCCTCAAGGAGTGGTTTTTAACACCTATTCCGTTGACGAGATTTCTGACAAGTCCGGATACGAGCGTTTGGATAAGCTGTACGCTATGATAAAAGATTCTATTTACCAGATTAGCGAATCGGAGCAGAAAATTTTAAAAGGTTTGGAATACTTAGTTAGAAAATAATTGTTTGCTAAAATACTACACGCCAGATGAGGCATTTTAATGTTTTATTTTGAGCACTACAAAAAACTCAAGTAGTTATCAGTAAACCAAACTGACAATATCCCGTAATGATATGCCTGATACTTCCACCAACAACAAACGCATAGCCAAAAACACGCTATTCCTTTATTTTAGGATGCTGTTCATCATGGCCATAAGCCTATATACAAGTCGGGTCGTATTAAACGTTTTAAGCATTGAAGATTTCGGTATTTATAATGTCGTAGGCGGAATTGTCGGAATGTTCAGTTTCATAAATGGTGCCATGACTGCCGGTACTCAGCGCTATTTGAACTTCGCTATCGGCATTGATGACTTCACCCAGACAAAAAAGGTATTCAATACATGCATTAACATTCATTCGATTTTTGCAGGCTTCATCATATTGTTAGCGGAGACTATCGGGTTGTGGTTCTTTTACACACAGATGAATATTCCCGACTCCAGAATGACTGCGGCATTTTGGGTTTATCAATGCTCTATAGCAACAACATGCATTATGGTCATAAGCGTTCCGTACAACGCTATTATCATTGCACATGAGAGAATGAATGTTTTTGCCTATATATCAATTGTAGAAGTTGTTTGTAAACTGGCTATCGTATTCCTGTTATTGGCAGGAAATGCCGACCGCCTTATTCTCTATGCTTTTTTGATGTTGTGCGTCCAAATCGGTATCCGCTTCCTATATGGGATTTATTGTAAGAAGAACTTTCCTGAGACCAGATTTTTATTTATTAAAGACTTTAAACTTATAAAAGACATGTTGGGTTTCACGGGGTGGAATTTATGGGGAGGATGTGCGCACATTGCTTTTACCCAAGGGGTAAATATTCTCTTGAACATCTTTTTCGGTCCGTCCGTTAATGCAGCCCGAGGAGTTGCTATACAAGTACAAAATGCAATATCGCAGTTTGCCACTAACTTTCAAACGGCACTTAACCCACAGATTATTAAATCATATGCACGACAGGATTATTCCTACATGTACAATTTGGTATATAGAAGTTCAAAGTTCTCATTTTTCTTATTGTTTTTGCTTTCGCTCCCGATTTTATTGGAAACGAACACCATGCTTATCATTTGGTTGGGAAATGTTCCGGAATATACAGTTCAATTCATTCGATTGATTTTATGGATTGCCATCATTGACGCAATTTCAAATCCTTTAATGACATCAGCAACTGCAACAGGAAAAGTGAAAGTATACCAAAGTATATGCGGGGGTATTCTGCTAATGATTGTTCCTGTTTCATATATCGTATTAAAATTGGGAGCCTCCCCTTCTGCTGTTTTTATCGTACACCTGATTATCGGAGTCGTCACTTTTATGGCGAGACTTTATATTGTACATAAATTGATTGGCTTGCCGATAAAGGGATATCTTCATGTAGTGGTCCAAAGCATTGCATTCGTGGGGGCGACGGCTGCAATAATTCCTATAGCAGTTAAGATTCTATTGGGATACGATTCGCTTCTAAACACAGTAATCGTATGTATTACTGCCCTGTTTTCATCCTTTTTATCTATCTATCTGATTGGGCTGAATAACAATGAAAAAAAATTCATTTGTGAAAAAGTGAATCGTTTATATACACAATTGAGAAAAAATGATAACGATAAATAACCCTAAAGATTGCTGTGGCTGTTCTGCTTGTGTACAACGTTGTCCCAAGCATTGCATATCTTTAATAGAGGATAATGAAGGATTCTTTTATCCGAAGGTGAATGTGAACGCTTGCATAGACTGCGGACTGTGCGAAAAAGTCTGTCCCATGCTTAATCGCTCCAACGATATGAGGAAGCCGATAGAAGTTTATGCCGCAAAAAACCGAGATGAAGAAATCCGCAGAACAAGTTCTTCTGGGGGAGTGTTCAGCGCATTGGCAATACAGGTGATAAAGGAGGACGGTGTGGTTTTTGGCGCTTGTTTCAATGCAGACTGGGAAGTGATACATGATTATGCTGAGACCGAAGAAGAATTGGTAAAATTCAGAGGTTCCAAATATGTGCAAAGCCGTATCGGAAATGCTTATTTGTTGGCAGAAAAATTCTTGAAAGCAGGACGAAAAGTCTTGTTCTCAGGAACACCCTGCCAGATAGCCGGATTGAAGTTCTTTTTACGAAAAGAGTATGAGAACCTATATACAGCTGATATTATTTGCCACGGCGTTCCAAGTCCGGGCATTTGGCGTGAATACTTAAAAGAAGAGATTGCGCGTCAGCGCAATCGAAAAAATACAGTTTTGCCTCACCCTATCCATGAAAAGGATACCCGCGTAGAGGGTATCTCTTTCAGGGATAAAGAGTATGGCTGGAAAAGATTCAGTTTTGCTCTCACTCTCTCCACGACCAACGGGAGTGGAGAAAAATTCAGTTTTTGCTCTCATATCCCCCTGCATGAAAACCTTTTCCTGAAAGGTTTCCTGGCAAACCTATACTTGCGTCCTTCCTGTTATGCCTGCCCTGTGAAATGCGGGAAAAGTGGAAGTGACCTCACTTTGGGTGACTTTTGGGGATTATCCGCTGTGTTTCCTGAGTTGGATGACGACAAAGGAATGACTGCATTGTTGGCAAACAGCACAAAGGGGAAACGGCTTTTGGAAAGAACCGACATCAAGACTTGGGTAACGAATTATGAAAGTGTGCTTCGAGGCAATCCGGCATTGGAAAGATCTGTCCGTATCCCTGAAAACAGAGCGAAATTCTACGAATATGCAGACATACCTTTTGGAAAGCGAATACGCAAGTATACCCGTACGGATATTAAAAGCAGGATAAAAAGGAAAATAAAAAGAATCGTTACCGGTATTGTGAACGGTAAATCGAACTAATACACAAAATTCTGGAACATGACTCTGAAAGAGATCAAAAGGAATCCGTTGCTGCAATTCTTGGCCAGTATTGTTTTGTACCAGTTCGGTACGATTATACGTCTGCAACTGGACAGCCAATTGCTTGGAAACAGCCTAAGAATTATCGGTTTCCTTGTGTTATGTTATTCTTTGTACTATCAACTGTCATACGTAAAAAGGCCCAGGCTTTCTTTTGTGATGAAATTCCTTTTATGTTGGAATGTCATCAATATTATCATTTCAATCTTTACAAGCGGACTGAACTTGACACGTATGTTCGGTGAGGATTCCTATATCCTCAATTACCTGTTGCCCTTTTTATTGCTATACAACGTCAAGTATGTACCACTTAGGGAGATTTTTAAATTTGCTGTCGTATTTGAAATTTTTGCATTGGTGTTGATAGCCTTGAATTTTCAATATATCATCATGGCCAGCAACATCCAACTGATAACAGGCTCTTTGGAAGAAAATTCACGCATGCAGTCATTGGCGCAAATACCAATCATGTGGTCCATACCCGCAGTCATTTTGTTTTTCAACTACCAGCTTGTACAGAAGAAGTACCTTGTCATTTCTGTTGTGGCTTTTATATTGGCCATCGCTTTTTCAATGGCTTTTGGAAGACGCTCTACAAGTGCTTACGGCATTGTTTTCCTGCTGGCAGCTTTCGGTTTTTACATGTCCTATGCGCGTATCGGTTTCAGCAAAAAAATGATATTCAGTTTTCTTGTCTTGTTATTGGTTGTTGTAGCCATAAGTTATGTGGCAAACCATTTCCAGTATCTTATGAGCCGTGGTCTGGAAGATACACGTTCTGGCGTAAATGACGCATTTTACGCAGATATGAAAACCATGGATTATATATTTGGAAGGGGACTGAATGGCACTTATTACGATCCTTTGACCATCTTTGGTGATATGAAGAATCAGAGACCCGGACACGAAACAGGATACCTCAACATTATCCTTCATTCGGGATTGTTGTTCCTGATGCCTTATTTGCTTTTATGCCTGCGTTCAGCTGTAAAAGGTTTCTTCTCATCACGCAATCTTTTGGTAAAATCCATGGCCATTTATATATTCATCAATTGCCTGATGCTTATTTTAGGTAGTTATCCGTCATTCAATCTTCGTTTCTATATTTTGTGGATAGGCATTTTGTTGTGTAACAGTGCTTACTTCAGGAACATGAATAACCGGATGATTAGAAGATATTTTGGCACATTATAAAAAATCAATATGACAATAGGAATACTAACCTACCAGTTCGCCATAAACTATGGGGCACAAATGCAATGCTATGCCTTGTACAATATCTTGAAAGACAAGGGGCATGAGGTTGTTGTTATAAACTATATGCCACATAAAATCAACAATCTCCGACTGAATGACATTAGACAGGCAGCACGACAATTGAAAGAAAGTTTTGATTGGGAACATCTTCAAACCGCCTGTCACATTCTTACGCACAGTCCCGGAATGAGAAAATCATTCCACAGATTTCAAAACAGATATTTACAGATAGGACCGTATTGTTCCACGCCACAAGAAATTGTTACGAAATATCCGCAGCTGGACGTTATGATAGTAGGCAGTGACCAAGTCTGGGCACCGGCACATCATAAGACAAGTGTTTATTTCTTGAATTTCAATCCTCCATTTGAAGGTTTGAAAATAGCTTATGCTCCTTGCTGTGCAGTCAATCATGTTGAAACCGCCTATAAAGAACAAATAACAAACAGTTTGCTGCATTTTGACCATCTCTCTGTCCGTAACAAGGAAACACAAGATTTTGTAAAAGAACTGACAGGAACGGAAGTGCCCATAGTAGCTGACCCGACATTTTTATGGGACTTTAAAGAATTAACATCCAGACCAGTTCTTGCTGACGGGAACTATATATTGGCATATATATTAGGTAAAGAAATCAATGGCGGGCATAGAAATGCCATAGAAAAAATGAGAAAGGAATATGTCGGTTTGCCTGTATACGCTGTCTCTTTGACTGCCAGCAAGCCTCATTTTTTCTCTTGGGCGGACAAAACGTTCTGGACATGCAATCCTGTGGAGTGGCTGAATCTGATACGCAACGCCTCGTACTTCTACACGGACTCATTCCACGGTGTAGCATTCGCTTTGAAGTTCCACGTCCCTTTCACTGCCTATTATGTGGAGAAAAGCAGGGCTTCCCGGTTTATTGACTTGAAAGACCGATTCGGGTTGGACAATATCGTTACTCACGCTGATGAAATACCCCTATCGACTGTCACAGATTTTAATCGGACAGATAACGAAATCAACGAAATGAAAACAAGATCATTACAATATCTCATACAATCCTTGAAAAAATGAAAGTACTTTGGTTCTCCAATTGCAAATTGAGTGAACGGAATAATAAATTGTCCGGTTCATGGCTTTACTCCATGTCTGAGCTATTAGCCCAAAAAGACGATATCATTTTAACTAACGTCACAGTAGATCGGAGTAATCTGTATAAAGACATTCAAGAAGTAAAAATTACAGTGAACTTTCATGAATATATACTTCCCAATTGGAAACCTGATAAAAAAGGACATCCACATGAAACATACATCCAAAAGATCGAAGACTTATGCCGGAAAGAAATGCCAGACTTGATTCACGTATGGGGCCTGGAAAACTATTTTTGTAAACTAATCCCCCAATTAAGGCTTAATATTCCACTTCTGTTGGAAATACAAGGAATACATGAACCTTGTGCCAGAGTATATTACGGTGATTTGTCTTTCCGGGAAACGTTGTCTTGCCTGGGCTTACGGGAAATATTATTCCCTCAATTGAAATCCATTTATGCTTTTAAGAAGATGATACGTAAACACGTTAAGAATGATTTGGATGCGTTAAGCAAATTCCAATATATTTCGACTCAATCCGAATGGGTCAGAGATTATATCAGGCTTAACCACATACAGGCACATTTATTTGAAACCGGCATGTCAATACGCGCTCCCTTTTGGAACGCACAATGGACGTATCCGGAAGACAAACAGAAGAGCTTCTATTGCTCGGCAGCCGGTCCCGCACCCTATAAAAGTATTCAGACCGCCATTAAGGCGTTACACTACGTCAAGTCGTTCTATCCGACATGCCAATTATACATTATTGGCAATTTCAAGAAGTCGAATTGGATACACCAGCCCGGTTATCTGACCTATCTATATAAGCTTATACGGAAACTAAACTTGACGGACAATGTTGTTTTCACCGGTTCATTGACTGCGCAACAAATCGTAGAAGTCATGAAGAAATGTATAGCCATGGTGCAGACAAGTTATGTAGAAAGCTATTCCTTAGCACTTGTAGAAGCACAAGCAACCGGAGTACCTGCCATCATATCCTATGCCGGAGCTATGCCTGAACTGGCAGAGAACAGAAAATCTGGATTATTCTTTTCACCGGGTGATTATATGAGTTGTGCCGCACGCATGATAGAACTGATAGAAAATAAAGAAATGGCTTTGGCAATCTCTCGGGAAAGCCTTTCTCTTGTAAAGGAAAGGAATAATGACCAGGCCGTAGTAGAAACCCAAATTCGAATATACGAAACTATTTTAGCGGATAAAGGATAGAGACACATGGGCATCATACATAAATTATATTGGTTGCGGGTTCTATTGATAAGGATGTGGTGGACTCCTATCTGCCGTTTCAAAGCTCACCTATGGCAGATAAAAATGGGCAAACATACTTCGTTTATGGGAAATACAATCTTCTGCAAAAAACCTGGAAGCTGCATATCCATTGGTAATGACTGTTCTTTTAACTCAAGTTCACTCTCCAATTTCAGAGGAATCAATCATAACTGTATTTTAAGTACCGATAAAAGCGATGCAAAACTTATCATAGGGAATAAATGCGGCTTTTCCGGAGTAAGCATTACTTGTGATAAGTTGATACAAATAGGCAATAACGTAATTGTCGGAGCAAATAGCAAAATTTCTGACCGTAATGGCCATGAGGACCGTTATTATTATCCGCCGAGAGAAGTTAAGATAGGAAATAATGTATGGGTAGGGATGGATGTCACAATTATGCCGGGAGTAGAAATAGGAGATAACAGCATCATCGGTGCCGGAAGCATTGTGACAAAAGATATTCCTGCCAATGTCGTAGCGGCCGGGAACCCATGTAAAGTAATAAAAGAATTGAAATGAATATTGTATTAATCACTTCTGAAGGATATCCTTTCCAGTTCTCCGCGAACAATTCTAAAACAGAATTTATAGCACGAGGATTGAAAGAAAATGGCTGTAAGATAACAATAGTAGATACAGCTTTGGGTACAAAAGGATTATCAAACGGGCAAGCCGGTATTTCGCAGAAAGGTATCCACTATTACTTATTACCACGAAAAGGGAAACTCTCGACTATATTTAGGAATCTTCCAAGGCTTTGGAAAATCTTAAAGAAAGAGAAACAAGAAAAAGACAATTATGTCATCTTAGGAATGACATTGTATCCGGCTTTTGTCTTAACAGCTATCCTTTGTACTATCCAAGGTTACAAACGTACAGCATTGTTTCATGAATGGCATATTGGTTGCAAGCAACCCAATATCATGTATAAGATGGAAGCATGGCTAAAAGATAAGACTTTCGGCTACTTTCTTAACGGAATTTTTCCTATAAGCCATTTTTTGCTTGAAAAAGGAAAACGTTTTCGTAAGCCGCAAATGATACTTCCCGTCATGGGCTCATACGATAGGAAAGTACATCCGTATGTAAATGAATATAATTTCACCTATTGTGGTCACGCTAATTATCTGCTACGGAATCATTTGCTATTAGACGCATTTAAAATGGTCATTGATCAATATCCTAAGGCCAAACTTACTTTGGTTCTATTTGGAAATGAAAAACAAATGCGTGAAGTTAGTCAATTTATTCAAGAGACAAAAACTCCATCCATCGAAATAAAAAATCAAATTCCGGAAGAGAAATTATATAGACTCTATGATACGTCTTTAGGTTTACTGATACCTCTGAATCCAAGTAGCTTGCAAGACAAAGCACGATTTTCCCAAAAAATAGCGGAATATATAGGCTCTAAAAGGCCTATTATTACCAATAATATAGGAGAAATTTCTTATTATTTTGTAAATAAGAAATCTGCTCTGATTGTAGACTATACATCGGAAGCGTTTGCTGAAGGAATGGCGTCACTAATTGAGAATCCAATGAAAGCAGATTTAATAGGTATAAACGGTATAGAAGTAGGCAAAACCTATTTTGACTATAGAGTACTTGGAAAAAAAATAATTGAGTTTATGCATAATTTATAGACAGATTATAAAATGAAAACAACCGCAGTAATTCCGGTTAGGAAAGGCTCTCAAAGAGTACCGGATAAAAATCTTCGTCCATTTGCAGGGACTACTTTATTGGAAAATAAGATCAAATCCCTGCTGAAAGTACCAGAAATAGACGAAATAGTGGTAAATACCAATTCGGAAGCAGCCATTGAGTTTGTAGAGCTTGAATATGCCGATACCAAAGTCAGAGCACAACGTAGAGAAGAATACTACGCTTCTTCACAATGTTCAGGAAGTGAGTTCTTCAAACATTTAGGAGAGGTAACCGATACAGACATTTTTATCTATGCGCCCTGTACATCACCATTTGTAAAACCCGAAACTGTATCCAAGTGCATTAGACAATTTGTAGAACATCCCGAATATGATTGTTTGGCTACGGTTTCATCCATTAAAGAATTTATGTGGTTGAATGGAAAAGCCATAAATTATGATCCGCAACATGCACCCAATTCTCAAAATCTGCCGGATATTGTTGCGCTTAATTTTGGAGTAACTGTCGTTAAGCGGGAAACATTGATTGCCAATTCGAACATTATCGGAAAGAATCCTCAATTTGTACTGACCAGTGACATCGAAGCGATTGATATCGACACCCCATTGGATTTCTACATTGCGGAACAGATCTACCACAAACTATACGTAGAAAAGAAAGGATTGTTGAACTAACCTTATAAACAAGTATGAACAATCTTCTTATTACCCCGTCACTATACACGTTATTTCTGTATACACTTATAGATAACACCTGGCCTCAAAGTGATTATGTCTTATCTACCCGCATACCTTGCCTGGTACATAACAATTTGAAGGAAATAGGAGCGGAGGTTTATACGGTTCCCCAAATGCCGGACAATCTAATTTTAAAACTGTTTCGAGAAAATAAGGAATACATTAAGTATCTGATAAAGTCTCGAAAGAAACGTTATGATAAGATTTACGGGAATGACGAGTTCCATCATAGTTTCAAATATAGGGAAAAAGGCATTGAACTTATAGAAGATGGACCTTTCAATTCGGAAAGCAAACAATTTTTCCAAAGAAGAATCTGGAGGCAAGATATTTTCCTGCTGAACTTTTGGTTCTATTGGTTATGGCGCGGTTACATTCCGTATGGATACGACAAAAAAGTTAAAAGGATATGGCATACGCACAAAATCAAGCTTAATGCCGAAATAGCATCTAAGGGTATTTCATTAGACATAAGGAGCGCATGGGAAAAGAAAAACAAGATACAAAAGGAACAGATTTTATCATTATTTTCATTAGAAGCCTCTTTCATCGAAGAAATCAACCAATATAAAAATGTTTTAGTCACTCAAATACTTCCGATACCGGACGATGAAAAAATAGACATCTACAAAAGAATGACAAATGAAATAGATGAGAGAACCTTGCTGATAAAAACACATTATGCAGAAAATACAGATTATCAGAAGCACTTTCCAAAAGCAAAGATAGTCAACGCTCCTATACCTTTTCAGCTGTTTGAATTGTTGAACTATAGGCCTTCCCATATCTATACGGTATCCTCTTCTGCTATATTGCCTTTTATTAAAAACAATACACAAATCACATTCTTAGGCACAGAAATTGATGATAGGATAAAGAATGCGTATGGAATCATACGATACGAAGACATCTTAAAAAAATGATTCTTTATCAAGTAGATTAATCATGAACGTAGCAATCTTAAACACAGACCCTTTGACGTGTAATTATGGTGGAGTGGCACCATTCATGAAGAACCTAGATCCTTTCCTGCAAAAGGCGTTCAACATCACGTATTATTATGTCCCTGAAAAGAAAAAGAAAGGGATTATCCCACGACGATTCCAAATCATGTGGTTGTTATGGAGGAAAAGGAGAGAATTGACACACTTTGATTTTATCATTTCACATATTCCAGAAGGGTCTTATATTGCTTCATATTGCAATGTCCCTTATGCGCACATCTATCATGGGAATGACAATCCGATGAGCGTTTCACGGTATTGGTATGGCAAATATTTTGCGAAGGTTTATGAACGATTCTACAAAAGAATTACTCGAACTGCCACTTTAAAATATACGGTAGGACCTACATGGGGAGATGTGAAAAAGATATTTAACCCTATATTACATGATATTAAACCAACACCGATTGAATCTCGAACAGGATTCATCTTTGCCGGAAGACTTGAAGAAGGGAAGCACATAGACCGATTAATTAGAATCTATACAAAAATACCCACTGAAATACAAGAAGTACACCACTTTTACATAGCTGGATATGGCTCGCAAGAACAGGTTTTGAAAGGATTAGTGCATCAATTAAACTTGGAAGATAAGATTCATTTTACCGGAGAACTCACTAACAAAGAATTAATAACTGAAGACTCGAAAAGAAAAATACTTTTGATGGCATCGGAGAAAGAAGGACTCCCCAATGTGATAGCGGAAGCTTTTTCGGTAGGAATCCCTGTCGTCTCCACAGATGCCGGAGATATTTCAAGAGTGCTCAAAAGCGGATATAATGGATATCTTCTTCCATTAGACTTTACAGATGAGGAATATATTGATGCCATCATAAAGGTTTTAAATGATTATGAAAGATTGTCATCCAATGCTTTAATATCTGCTACGGTATTCAATGCGCAAAACATAGCGGAAGAACTGATTAACGACATCAAAACTATAGTACAATATTGATGAACAAATCTACTATTCTTTTCATCATGCACATGCCCCCACCTGTTCATGGTGCCGCCATGATGGGCAAATACATCCATGACAGCAAGCTAATAAACGAGACCTTCCAATGCCACTACATCAACCTGGCTTTGGCCAAGGACTTGCAAGACATCGGGAAAGGGGGCTGGCGAAAGTTGACCGATTTCTTGAAACTCTTGCTACGCATACACAAGGCGGTCAAGAATCTGAAACCGGACTTGGTGTATGTAACACCCAATGCCTGTGGAGGTGCGTTCTATAAAGATTATGTGGTGGTGCAGTTGCTTAAAGGTATGGGCTGCAAAGTGGTAGTACATTACCATAACAAAGGTGTATTGACTCGACAAGACAGGTTCTTAGACAACTTTTTATACAAACGTTTTTTCAAAGGACTAAAAGTCATCTTATTAGCGGATGCACTCTATCCGGACATACAAAAATATGTAAAGCGGGAAAACGTACGGATCTGTCCCAACGGAATTCCCGAAACCTTGACGAAGGAACCGCCTTGCGAAAGACACAACAAAGTACCGCATTTGTTATTTCTTTCCAATCTGATAATCAGTAAGGGTGTATTGGTATTGCTGGATGCGCTGAAGATTCTGAAAGACAGAGGTTATTCATTTGTCTGTGATTTCGTAGGTGGGGAAACAACGGAACTATCTGCCGCAGACTTTAACCGAGAAGTTCAAAAGCGGAAGTTGAATGAAATCGCATATTATCAAGGGAAAAGGTTCGGAAAGGAAAAGGGAGAAAGCTTTCAACAAGCGGACATCTTCATTTTTCCAACTTTTTATCCTAACGAAGCCTTTCCCTTAGTGAACCTGGAAGCAATGGAGTACAAACTCCCCATTGTTACTACAAATGAGGGAGGCATCCCCGACATGGTAAAAGACAATGTAAACGGACTTATCTGTGAGAAACAGAATCCGGAATCTTTAGCAGACTGCATTGCCCGACTATTGGATAATGAAGCTTTGCGTATACAGATGGGTAAAGCGGGCTATCAGATTTTTAAGGAACGGTTTACCTTGCAACGGTTTGAGGCGAGAATGTGTGAGGTACTGAAAAATTGTTCCTTTGTAGGGTGATTCCTTTTAGAAGCTTTGGAATATAGAGACTTACGAAAATAGCCACAATGTTTTTCTCTTTGGCTAAAACATGTTATCTTTCTCCTGGTAAACCCATATTAATAGGTAACACTATGCCTGTTCTCCTAATATAAACGTATCTCAATCAGGAACACGGTGACTGAGCGCCCTCAATGAAAAGGCTTACAAAAGGGATGGCACACAGAGAACACTCCCATTAAACACGACGTTGAAAATTACGACCTGCCAAGCGACAGGTGTGTGCTTGGCAGGGCTTTTCCTTATATTTTTTTCTCTTTCATTTTTTACCATGCTACAACTAAAAGAGTTGTCCTTCCTTGAATCCAAGGAGGAACTGAAGGCTATTCCCCCAGGGAAGGTGCTGATCAACACCATTAACGCCCATTCCTACAACACGGCTCAGAAGGACGGGCTGTTTGCGGAGGCGTTGAGGAAGGGGGATTATCTCATTCCGGACGGAGCGAGCATCGTAAAGGCCTGCCACTGGCTGGGCTGCAAGTCGCAACCCAAGGAACGCATTGCCGGATGGGACTTGTTCGTGTTTGAAATGGAACGGCTGAACGAAAAGGGAGGCCGGTGTATGTTCATGGGAAGTTCTCCCCGCGTGCTGGAACTGATTGTGGAAAAAGCGAAAGCGGTGTATCCGAACATCGAGGTGGTGACTTATTCGCCTCCTTACAAGCCGGAGTTTACCGAAGCGGAAAACAAGGCTATCATCGACGCCATCAATGCCGCCAACCCTGACCTGCTGTGGATCGGCATGACGGCTCCCAAGCAGGAGAAGTGGACGTACGCGCATTGGAAGGAACTCCGGATTCATTGTCATGCAGGTACCATCGGGGCGGTATTCGATTTCTTTGCGGGAACGTACCAACGTGCTCCACGCTGGTGGCAGGAACATTCGCTGGAATGGCTGTACCGGCTGATAAAGGAACCCAAGCGCATGTGGCGGCGGTACGTGATAGGCAATCCGCTGTTTCTGTGGCTGATTTATAAGGAACATACGAAATCTCCAAACAAAAAATCTGTAAACTCATAAACTTATCTGCTTATGGTGGAGAGACTGGATTATCAAAAACGGTATGACGCACTGGTCAAGGTTGGGGTCATGGCGGGCGATCTGCTGCTCTGCAACGTCCTTTTCCATGGGGCCTGCCTGGGCTGTGAGGCACGGGGCGCATCGTCCCTGCTGCAATCGCACCTGCTGATCTCAGCGGTTTATTTCGCCTGCACGGTGAGAGGGGGCGTCATTCTGCATTTTAAGAAGGTGCGTAACTTCCAGATTGTAGCGCGGGTGTTGCGCAATGTATTCCTCTTTACGATAGCGGCTACTCTGCTGTTGGTGTGGGGAGATTTCGCCATGCCTTCACCGGGGCTTTATGCCGCCTTCCTTTTATCGATGATTCCGGTCATTTCCGTCTTCCGGCTGGGAACGCGACACCTGATAAAGGTGTACTGGAGGCGGACAAGACACCGCAACGGCGTGGTGTTTGTGGGCAGTACGGAAAACAACCTGGAACTGTATCATGAACTGGCGGGAGACCCGTCTATCGGATACTGGGTGTGCGGCTATTTTGACCATGCCCCGAACCGGAACTTCCCGCAGGAATGTCCTTACCTGGGAACACCCTCGGAGGTGATTCCGTACCTGCAAAAGCATGGCGAAGGCATCCGGAACCTGTACTGTTGTCTTCCCTCGAAGCAGAAGGATGAGATCCTGGCCATCATCCATTACTGCGAAAACCACCTGGTAAGGTTCTACAGCGTACCCAACGTACGCAACTACCTCTACCACCGCATGCACTTCAGCATGATGGGGAACGTGCCTTGCCTGAACCTGCATGAAGAACCGCTGAGCTGGATAGAGAACCGCGCCCTCAAGCGGGCGTTCGACATCGTGTTCTCGCTGGCGTTTCTCTGCACGCTGTTTATACCGGTATTCATCATCGTGACTCTGATCACGAAAACGACCATGCCCGGCCCGGTATTCTTCCGCCAGAAGCGGAACGGCCTCAACGGGAAGGAGTTTTACTGCCTGAAGTTCCGGAGCATGAAGGTGAACGCGGACGCGGACAGGCTGCAGGCCACCAAGAATGACCCGCGCAAGACCCATTGGGGCGACATCATGCGCAAGACGAACATAGACGAGCTACCGCAATTCATCAACGTACTGCTGGGACAGATGAGTGTGGTGGGTCCCCGCCCCCACATGGTGAAGCACACGGAGGAATACTCGCAACTGATAGACAAATACATGGTGCGTCACTTCATCAAACCGGGCATCACGGGCTGGAGCCAGGTGAACGGGTTCCGGGGTGAGACCAAGGAACTGGAACAGATGGAAGGGCGCATCCGGGGAGACATCTGGTACATCGAGCACTGGAGTTTCGGACTGGACCTGTACATTATCTACAAGACCGTGGCCAACGCCCTGCACGGAGACAAAAACGCTTATTGACAAAATGATGAAATACAGAAAATACGGACTGGCCTTACTGGCCATGCTCCTGCTTTACAAACCGGTGCTGAGCAAAGCCCAGCCCTCCATACCGGCCGGACAGGTGGACGTGTTTGTGGGAGCAGACTTCAACTACCGGGATATATTCCACAACGGACGCGTGTACGACATCCTGCTGAACCTGACACCGGGCATCAAATGGAATATGGGCAAAGGATGGCAGGCCGCCGCACAGGCACTGGTACCGGTATACAACAACTATGGCGACCGCTACAAGAAAGTGAGGCTGAACATGGCGGCATTGTCCAAAGAGATGTACTGGGATGCCCGCTGGTTCCTGAAAGTCAGTGGCGGACTGTTCGGCAGCGAACGTTACGGACTGGACCTGAAAGGCATGTATGTGGTGAACCGATGGCTGGCTCTGGAGGCGCAGGCCGGATGGACCGGTTATTGCTCAATGGCCGTAGACTGGGAAGCAAGCACACCGGAACGTCTGACAGCCCTGATAGGAGCAGACGTCTATCTGAACAAATGGAACACGCAATTCCGTGCCAGAGGCGGACGCTTCATCTACGAGGACTATGGAGTCATTGCAGAAGCCATGCGTCACTTCAACCACTGCACGGTGGGGGTGTACGGGGCTTACAGCAACCAGGGAGGAACGAACGGAGGCTTTAAGGTCATTGTGATGATACCTCCCTACAAACGGAAACGGCACAGGGTGAACTTCCGGTCTGCCTCCAACTTCCGGCTGACGTACAGCATGGAGGGAGGCGCCTTCGGCAACAGGATGTACACGACCGATCCGGAAGAGAACGAACGGGAAGGATGGTTTGACAGGGAGGCTTTGCGATGGGGCAGCAACACCATGAAACCGGACTTCGCAAACAAGGAAGGAGGCCGCCCATGAAAAGGATCTGCATCTGCCTGCTCCTTCTGTGCGCAATGGGGGGCCGGATGTCCGCACAGGAATACTCCGGCATTACGGGAATGATTCACGTACCGACGGCAGAGATGGCCAAGGAAGGGGAAGCCCGCATCGGCGCCTTCTTCCTGAACAACCGCTTCCTGCCGGAACAGATCGGGAAAACGGGCTACCATACGTTCAACCATTTCCTGGCCATCACTCCTTTCCCATGGATCGAATTGTCGTACGCATGTACCCTCTTGAAAGGGAGCAAAGACGGTGACTACACGATGAAGGACCGTAACTTTAACGCCAAAGTCCGTCCCTTGAAGGAAGGGAAATGGTGGCCCGCCATTGCCGTCGGCATGAGCGACATCGGCCATGCACCCTCCAATGATTCATTGGGTGTGGACGGAGCCTATTTCCAGAACATCTATCTGACCGCCAGTAAGCACGTCCGATGGAAAGACCATGAGTTCGGGTTTCATCTGGCTTACCGCTACTACACCTCTGACTTCAACGCCAAATGGAGGGGCATAGCGGGCGGCGTCACTTACCGGCCGGCTTTTGCCAAAGAGCTCCGCTTGCTGGCGGAATATACGGGAAATGAATTCAACGTAGGTGTGGATTACCTGCTTTTCCGTTACTTTTTCCTACAGGCCACTTTGCTGGACGGAAAGTATTTCACAGGCGGCGTCTGCTTCAAGATCAACCTGTTAGGGAAAAAATAACAGTTTATTGTATTTAAGAATGCTCACTTATATTGTTTAATTTATTAATTTTATTCGTTTGAAAATGAAAAAGTTAGCAAAATTGGGAATGTTCACATTCCTTGGAGTGGCTCTGGCCACAGGTTTTGTAGGGTGCAGCGATGACGACCCTAATTATAATAACGTAATACCTCCCGCCGTAGAGGCATCCTATAGCATCAGTGGACGCGTTACGGGAATGGACGGTAACGGACTGTCGGCTACGGTCAGCCTGGACGGAACAAGCACACAGACTGAAGCGGACGGAACATTTGTATTTGAAGAGGTATCTACAGGAAGCCATACACTGACCGCCTCCGCTACAGGCAAGCAGACCAAAGAGGCGACTGTTACAGTGTCTGAGAGCGGGAACGTGGTATGGAATGTATCGTTGCCCAATGCAGGAACCACCATTGAGATTCAAGCGGGAAGCGAAACGGAAGCCAGCGTAGCATCGGAAACCATTGAAGGCAACGAACAAGGCTCGGTGACTGTGGATGTAACGGTGCCGGAAGCGACTCTGCCGGAAGGAAGCTCCATCACCATTACACCTCTCTATAGCCTGGAGGAAGCTACCGGCACAACCCGCGCCACAACCCGTGCCGCAGAAACCGTTCTCCTGATTGGTACAAGCGTGGAATGCTCGGAAGCAGACGCTACCCTGCAGGAACCGATTACCTTGAATTACGACATAGACGCCGAAATGGCCCAGGCCGTCACAGTACAGAAGTATGTAAACGGAGAATGGACAGAGGCTGACTGTACGGTAGAAGGAAACCGGGTAACTGTGTATGCCGACCAATTCGGTTCTTACACGCTGCAACTGAACGCCGATGTCACTTCAACCGCAGGCTCGGAAACGCTTTCTTTTGAACAAAATCTGTGGGACAATCTGTACGGCAGCACTAACATGACAGCAGGTTCGGCCTCGTTCTCCTACCAGATAGGTACGGAAATCACTTCTACCGCAACAGACCAGGTGGCAGCCTACCTGATTGAGATCCTGGCACGTATGGCAGGAAGCACCGTGACTACAGCGACAGGAACTTATCCGATAAACGTCACACTGCCTATCGGTACGGCACTGCAAATGTCCGGACGTCAGCAGGTAACGAACTGGACCGTTTCCGCCTTGAACCGTTCCGCATCCGGCCGTCAGTATGGTGACGTGACAGTAACAGCCACCACCTATAACCGTGAACACAACGGAGGCAGCAACTAAGCACCAAGACGGTCGTCCCGTTTTTTCACCTTGAAGACAAGCACCTGTCCCGGAGCCAACTCCGTCGCAGGTGCTTTTTTATGTCGTCACACAGAGGTGGAATGAAACGCAAGCGTCATTTCCCATATTCCTAAGGAAGGCAACCAAAGAATTTCTTAAAAGTAGTGCTGAAGTAAGACGGGGTGTTGAATCCCACCATCGCGCTGACCTCGGAAACCGTGTACTGGCCCTCCTTCAACAGCTTGCAAGCCTTATTGAGACGCATCTTCCGAATAAAATCATTGGTTGATTCTCCGGTCAGCGCCTTCATCTTCAGGTGCAGATTGGAGCGGCTCATACACATTTCCCTGGCGAATTCATCCGTGGTAAATTCGGAATTGTCCATGTGCTTCTCCACAATCTCCATAGCCCGCTTCAAGAGTTTCTCGTCCATGGGATTGAACGCCATCTTTTCCGGCTCTATCTCCAAAGACCGGGTGTAATGTTCGACGGCCCGCCGGCGTGTACGGAACTGGTTCTTTATCTTGGCCATCACCACACCCAACACAAAAGGCTTGGGGATGTAGTCGTCCGCTCCCACCTGCAGACCTTCCAACTGTTCTTTGATGTCAGCCTTGGCAGAGAGGATAATCACCGGTATGTGACATGTGTTCAGATTCTGCTTGACGTGCTTACACAACTGCAGTCCATCCATCACAGGCATCATGACATCCGTCAGAATCAAATCAATCTCCTGTTCCTTCAGCAAAGCCAGGGCCTCTTCTCCATTTCCCGCCTGCCATACCGGACAGGACTTTCCCAATTCCGCAGCCAGATACTCCCGGATGTCAGCGTTATCCTCCACGATCAGGATGTTTTCATCCCTGTGCTGTCCGGCAGGAGATTCCGGCTTATCCTCCTCAGAGCCGTCCGTGCGTGAAAGGTCCTCAATGCCCACCGCATACATTTCCTGAGGATTCGTCGTATGGATATCCCTCTCCGCCGAGAGGTCGTGACCGGCTCTTTCCTCCGGCTGATAAGCATCCGCATCCGTCGGCAGAAAGATCGTAAACGAACTGCCCTCTCCTTCCCGACTGACCAGTTCGATGCGTCCATGGTGAAGTTCCACCAGACGCTGCACCAAAGAAAGGCCGATGCCACTCCCCAGATGTTCATCATTCGCCTGATAGAAACGCTCGAATATCTTACCTTGCTTGTCTGCCGGGATTCCGCTTCCCGTATCCGCCACCTGCAACACCAACTGACCGTCCCGCTCTTTCAGACTGACGGTGACGCTTTTCCCTTCACCGGTATATTTGAAGGCATTGGACAACAAGTTATTTTCTATCAGCTCCACATATTCGGGGTCGCAAAGCACTTCTTTCCCTTCTATCTCCGAGTAAAAGTTATACGTTATCTGCTTGCGTTGCGCGATCCGTTCGTAGAAGCGGAAATTCTTCTCAACCAACTGGTGAACAGGCACCCGCCTTACCCGCAGATGGAATACACCCAACTCGGCCCGCCGATAATCCATCAACTGATTGACCAAATGCAACAACCGATTGGTGTTAAGCCGGATCAGCTCCAACTGCTTATGCTCCCAACGGTCGTTGACTCGGGCCAACAAGTCCTGTAACGGAGCCAGAATCAAGGTAAGCGGGGTACGCAGTTCATGGGAAATATTGATGAAGAAACGCAACTTCATTTCGTTCACTTCCCTTTGGCGCTCCTTGTCCACACGCTCCATCTCGATCTGCGCTTTCATCATCTTTTGCGTCCAGAAGTATCTGAATACCAAACAGGCACCTCCCAGGCCGATCAGAATGAACAGCAAAGCGGCCCACCAGGTCTGGTACCAAACAGGAAGAACCTGTATTTCAAGCACAGCCGGCGTATCGTTCCATTTTCCATCGTTATTGGCGGCTTTCACCAGAAAGCGATAAGCCCCATGCGGCAAATTGGAGTAGGAAACCGTACGCTGCGTCTGCGTCTGATACCATTCCTTATCATATCCCTCCAGCATATAAGCAAAAGTATTGTGTTTTCCCGCAATGTAATTGGGCACCATGAAACTGACGGAAAACATGCTTTGCCCAGGTTTCAACGTGATGGACCCGGTACGGCTGATATGCTTTTTCAGGATGCCGGTCGCGTCATCGGGCCGTACTTCCTTATTGAACAAGCGCAGTTCGGTAAATACCGGTGCGGGTATATAAGGATTCTCAGCCAACGCATCCGGATGAAAAACAGTCAGCCCGTTTACCCCTCCAAAGAACATCCGCCCATCAGTCATACGGCAATAGCCATGCAAGGTAAACTGAGTATTCTTCAACTCGTCATCGGAAGTGAAGTTCCTGAACTTCTCCGTATTCACCGTCAGACAACTGAGCCCTTTTTCCGTGCTTATCCACAGCCTGCCATAACTGTCTTTCAGAATGCCGTATGTCACATTACTAGGCAAGCCATCCTCCAATGTATATTGTCTGATTTCCCCCGTCTCCTCCTTAAAACGGAACAATCCGGTCCGGGCAGCGATGTAGAATACCCCGTCCGCATATTCATAGACACAATGTATTCCCTGCCTGCTTAACGGATGATTATCCGGGAACAAGCGCAACCGCTCCAATGTGCTACCGTTCGAATGCCGGAACACGTACAATCCGCCCTTACAACCCAACCACAGACGCCGGCGGCTATCCTGGAAGAAATACTGAACATCGGAAATCCGGATGGAACGTCCGTCAGCGACAAGCCGACAATCGGTGAACGTCTTATTCCGCTTATCAAAAAGCATCAGACCGTTAGAGGTCCCCAGCCACAAATAGTTTTCTCCATAAGAATGCAGGGTATAAATGCTTTTTATCTCCTGCTTGTCTTGAGTCCGGGTAAATGTTTCCAGTCTGCCACTGGGAATATGCAAGATGCTGAGCCCTCCCGCATGCGTACCAATGTAGGCTACCCGGTGTCTCTCATCCAGATGAATCGCTTTGATGTCATTGGATTTCAACCCGTTCAGCGTCGTGTAATGCCGGAAGGCTTCTGTTTGCGGATTGTACACATTGATTCCGCCATTGGTACCAATCCACACTTGTCCGTCTGTGCTTTCGGTGATGCAGCTGATGACATTGCTGGTCAATGAATTGGCCTTGGGCAACCGGCTCAGATGGCGGAAACGGCTCTTCAGCGGATGATAATAGTTGGCACCTCCAAAGAAAGTACCCAGCCACATGCCATCCTGCTTGTCCTTGAAGATGCAGCGTATGGAGGTTTGCGAAAGGCTGGTCGGGTCGGCCGGGTCGTGGGTATAGCTACGAAACGTATCGCTTAAATCATCATAGATATTGAGTGAAGTGAACGTTCCCACCCAAAGGCGGTTCTGGCTGTCGAGCGTCAAAGACCGTACATAGTCGGAATCTAAATGGTCCGGACTGTCCGGAGCATAACGTCTGGTCTCCCGCTTCTGAACATCGTAACGGTAAAGCCCGTATCCCTCCGTCGCAATCCAAAAATAAGCAGGCCCCTGCCGCAAGGCGGCGAGGATCGTCTTCCGCTCAATCTCCTTACAAGGAAGCCTCCCGACGGTTCTATCACGTTTGGAATACAGATACAACCCATTGTCCGTACCTATATAAATGTAGTTCTGCTGTTCGCTTAAGGAATGGATCCGCATATTTTCAGGAAGCCCAGACAGGTCCGAAGGCAAGAATACGCCTGCAGACGTATCAAACACATAGAGCCTTTTCTCCGAGAGGACCAACAGGCGCAAAGAATCCAGTTCGGCCAGATAGCTGACCGGAGTATATCCGTCGGAGGCTTCAAACTCAAAGTTACGGAAAACATCCTTATCCAAATTATAATAAGAAAGGCCTTTGTCCGTCCCTACCCATATACGGTGTTTTGAGTCGATCTTAATCGTATGGATGTAGTCATTCCCGATGCTGGCCGAGTCCGCCTCATCATGTTGGTAAACAGTAAAGGCATATCCGTCGTATTTGTTCAATCCGTTTTGAGTGGCCATCCAGATGTTACCCTGTCTGTCCTGGTCAATATCCAATACGGTGTTTTGCGACAATCCTTCCTGCAGACCGATGCGTGTAAAGTTGAGGGATTGGGCTTGTGTGGTCAAAGTCATCAGCCAGCCCAACAGGAAACTGAGTATAAGGGTAGGTTTGTTCATGGCGCATGCAGCTTAACGATGTTGTAAGTGCAAATATAGTGATTTTTCTTCGCATAAGAATTTTACCTCCCAAAAGTTCTCTCAAAATGCGACACACTTATCCAAAAAGAAAGGCATCCGCCCAATGAAGATGCGGATGCCTTTCGGTCAAACGATTGTTATGAAAGAATGAGTGATTTTTAGTATCCGTAATTATTCTGCCCGTTCAGTTTCGGATTGCTCTGTATCTCCACCAAGGGAATGGGCAGAAGTTCATTCTTCCCGTCGGTAAAGTTCTGGTAAGCGGGATAGGCGGCGTTGCTGCCTTGATTGACAGAACTCCGTTCGCCAAACAAGCGCAAGGCATCGCCGAGAATGCCCCAACGGATAAGGTCGAACTTGCGTTGTCCTTCGAAGGACAACTCGAAGCCGCGTTCCCAATAGAGGGCGGTGCGGAAGCGTCCCTGCTCATCACCATCGGAAATGTAAGGAAGATCGTACACCGTAGGCGCTTTCAATAGCGTCTGGTAGTTGGCCGAAGTGATGGGCGTGGCACCGGCACGGCTCCGAACACTGTTGAGCAACGTCCAGGCTTCGGAAGTATTGCCGGTTTCATTGTAGGCTTCGGCAGCCATCAGCACTACGTCGGCATAGCGCAGCACGCAGTAGTTCACATCGCCGTAGTTCATGTTCTTGTTGCGGGTTTCGGCAGTCATCCATTCGCGGCGCCACTTGCCCGGATACCACGAACCGGCGTTGCGTTCCTGCTGAACGTGCTGTTTGTTCGTTGCATCCCACGTAAAGCGGTAGGTGCAGATGCTGACATCACGGCGGACATCGCCTTCCTCAAAGAAATCGCGCCATTCGGGTACGGTGATGAAGAAGCCGTTGGCACGTCCCATGTAGTTGTTTGCCTCGGAAGAAGAGATTCCCGTAGGCTCGGCCACCTGAGGTCCGTTATAGATGCCCCAACAACCTCCGTTGCGGCTGTCCTGCTGCTGGAAGAAAGCTATTTCGAAGATGCTTTCCTGCGAGTCGAGCACGTCTTCGGAGAAGTTGCGGAAGAGTTGTTCGTACCCGCCGCTGTAGAAATCGTGATACCCGTTGGCGCGGAAAGCTTCCCACTCTTCAATGACCGCGTTGAAGTAGGTGGAACGGGTTGTGTCATCGGGACGAGTCAACTGTCCGTCCATCTGCAGGCTGTAGCCCGCCCGTTGCAGGTAGACACGCATCAGCAAAGCACGAGCCGCTCCCTGAGTGACCCGCTCGGGGCTGGACGAAGCGGTGGCCCATTCGGTATGCTCCTTGGCATACGTCAGGTCTTCGATGATCTGGTCGTATATTTCTTCCCGGTCTACCCGTGCACCGAACGCTTCCTCGTAATTAGACGTGTAACTGGTCTTGAACGGCACATCGCCCCAATATCTCACCAGGTCGAAAGCCAGGAAGGCACGTAAGAAGCGGGCTTCGGCCTCCAGTGTGTGCAGGTTTTCGCTGTCGGCGTATCCGTCCATATTCTGAATGCCGTCTATGGCCATGTTGGCACGGTCGATGCCCTGGTATTTCAGTTGCCAGAGCATCTCCACCCATTCGTTGGTGGAATTGACACGGTAGTGCACCATATCGTGAATGGTATTGTCCGAATGGGTACGGGCGGTATAGTAGGTATCGTCCGATGCGTGGGCGGCCATTTCGTACCAACCATAATGGCGGTAATCGGATATCGAGTTATAGATGCCCATGATAGCCATTTCGGCATTGGCTTCCGAGTCAAAGAAGGTATCTTTGTCGTAGCTCGAATTGGGTTCCTCGGTCAGGAGGTCTTCGCAGGAAGTCGTTGCTGTGGTCAGTGACAACGCGAAGAAGGTATAAAGTAAGAAATGCTTTTTCATTGGTTGTAGTATATATATATAATATGGTATAGGAAAGATTAGAACGCCGCATTGATACCGAAGATGAACGAACGGCTGCGCGGATAGGCACCAAAGTCCACACCCGGTGTCAACGGACTACGCATGTTGGACACTTCGGGGTCGAAGCCCGTATAGGGTGTCCAGGTCAACAGGTTATAGCCCGTGGCGTAGATACGGAGTTTGCTCAATCCTATCTTGGCAATCAGCTGCTTGGGGAACGTATAGCCCAGCGTGACGTTGGTCAGCTTCAGATAGGAAGCATCCTCCACGCCCCACGAGTGGATGTACTTGTCGCCTTCCTCGTTGTCGCGGTAGGAAGCGATGGTCTTGCCGGCGTTCAGGGCAGCCAGTTCAGTCGGGTCGGTCACCAGTTCTCCCCGGTCGTTGACAGTCATCCAACGGTTGCTGCTGTTCATCACCTCCAGGCTGTTATAGTTCTCACGGCCAACTTTGGTCGTAACCAGCTTCGTCGCATTCAACACCTCGTTGCCATAGCTGTACGTCAGGAAGATACTCAGGTCGAAATTCTTATAACTGAACGTATTGTTGATACCGCCATAGAAAGTCGGTGTAGCATTGCCTATCACGGTTTTATCGTCCTCATCAATAGAGCCGTCCTTGTCCAGGTCCTTGAATTTCCAGTCACCGGGCTGTACATCGTTCCGGCTGGCAGCCACACCCGGTTTTAAGGTGTAAGTCTGTGTAGAGGCATCGTAGTTGAAGTCGTCTACCTGATACAGTCCTTCGGTGACGTAACCATAGAATTGTCCCAAAGGTTCGCCCACGGCAATGCGGTGGGTACTCTGATTATAACCAAATTGAGCTTCATAGAGCTGCACCTCTTCACCGGTCAAGGCTTCTACTTTGTTCTTGTAGTGCGAGAAGGTGACAGACGTGTTCCAGTTAAAGTCTTTCGTGGCAATATTCACCGTATTGATGGTCAGGTCGATACCCACGTTCTTCGTCTCGCCGGCATTGACCATCATGGTGGTGTAGCCCGATGAGTAGGGCAACTGGGCACTCAACAACAAGTCGCTGCTCCGGTTGACGAAGAACTCCGGAGAGATGGTGATGCGCTGCTCCAGAAAGCCGAAGTCCAGACCGAGGTTAAAAGTCTTGTTGGCTTCCCACTTCAGGTCTTCATTCGGAATCTGGTCGGAAGCATAACCGGGTACTAATTGTCCGCCCATGGCTGTGTTGAGCGAACTGAGCAATGCCAGGCTGTTGTAACTGCCGATGCGGTTGTTACCTGCCAGACCGTAACCGATACGGAACTTCAGATCGGAGAACACGTTGAGGTTCTTGATGAATTCCTCTTCGCTCAGCCGCCAGGCAGCAGATACAGCGGGGAAGTAGCCCCACTTGTTGTCCTTGCTGAACTTGGACGAACCGTCGGCACGCATCGTCGCGCTGAACAGGTACTTGCTATTGAAATCGTAATTGACACGAGCGAAGAAAGATAAAAGGTTATCGTCATCGTTCACATAGCTCTGCGCATTGGTAGGAGTTCCTGCTCCCATGTCATCCAGTTGGAAGTTATCGTTGGGCAGGTCGCCTACACCGGTCAGCACGTAGCGTTCCCAACGGTGTACGTACTCCTGGCCCAATTGGACAGTCAGGCGATGCTTCTTTTTGAGTGTCTTGTCGAAGGTAAAGACATTGGAGGTGGAGAAACTGCCGTCTTCCGTGTTGCGGATGCTACCGTAGATACCGTTGCGACGTCCCATGATAGACTGGTCACCATAGAAGATTTCACGGCGTTGCGTACGGTAGCGCATACCGGTCGTGTTGCGGAAGGTGAAACCTTTGAAGAAGGTATAAGTGAAGCCTCCATTGGCTTGCAGGGTACGTATCTCACGGTCATCTTTCTCTTCGGCGGCGTTGATGAGCGGGTTCTGCATTACGTTACCTTCTTCATCGGCCAGCAGCGGGTCTTCCCCTTCCAGCAATTCACTGTCGCTGCCCTGAATACCGATGGTAGGACGATATTGCAGGATTTGCGCCATCTTGTTGAAACGGGCGTCGGTGCTGCTTCCGTTCTCGGTAGTACCATTACCGGCCACTCCTGCTCCGTAGATGCTGCGGTAGTCGAACTGGAAACGTCCGTTCACACGCAACTTGTCGTTCACTTTACCGTCCACGTTCAGCGAGAGGTTGTGACGCGAACTACCACTGTATATCATGGCTCCTTCATCTTTATTATAACTGTAAGCCATACCATATTTAATACGGTCGCTTCCACCGTTCACTCCTACACGGTAGTTCTGAGTCACGGTGGTACGTCCCATGGTCAGGTCCAACCAGTCCAGTCCACGGTCGGCATAGTTCTCGCCTATCTCCAGGAAGCTGCCGTAACGGTTCTGCCAGGCAGCCATGGCCGAAGCGGGGTCGGTGGCACGTCCCAGGGTACGTTCATAGTCGGCCAATACAAATTCTTCCGTGCTAAGTACATTCAGGCGGTTGGCCAGTTTGCGCACACCCACATAAGCATCGAAGGTAACCGTAGCCTTGCCGCCGTCATCCTTGCCACTTTTGGTAGTAATCAAAACAACTCCGTTGGCACCGCGTGCTCCGTAGATGGCCGTAGCGGAAGCATCCTTCAATACGTCGATGCTGGCAATGTCAGCCGGGTCGAGGCTGGACATGCCATCCTCCGTCGGGAAACCATCGATGACGTAAAGCGGTTCGTTACTTTGGGTAATGGAGATACCTCCACGTACACGGATGGATGATTCCGCACCCGGTTGTCCATCGGTCTGTACCACCTGCACACCGGCCATACGTCCGGCAATGGCTTGCGATACATCGGATACCGGTGTCTGAGTCAGGTCCTCACTCTTGACGGAAGCTACCGAACCGGTCAGATCCTTGCGTTTCATTGTGGCATAACCCACAACAACCACTTCTTCCAGCAACTGGTTGTCCGCCTGCATGGTGACATCTATCTGCTTCCGCCCCTTCACCGGCACCTCGATGGTCTTTAAGCCAATGAATGAGAACACCAATACGTCTTTCGAGGCATCGTTCACCTGCAGTTTATACTGGCCGTTGACGTCCGTAATGGTACCCGTCCCCGTACCTTTCAGGGAGACGTTACCGCCGATGACTTCCAAGCCTTCGTTGTCTATCACCTTGCCGGTGACGGTAAGTTGCTGCGCACGGACGCCGGCGGCTATGCCGATTATCAGCAACAATGTCGTAATCAGTCTGTTTTTCATCTTATGGTACATTTTTATTGTCATTCATCATTGTACATTTCTTGTAGATGTGGGAAGCTGGTCTGCCATCTCCTGAAGCTGGTACACGCCATCCACCTCATCGTACAACGTGGAAGCTTCGCCGGCATATCGGAAGGTGACTTCCTCCGTGCGGTGCGTCACGTTCAGCAGGGGCGTGAGGGCGGCATCCAGTTCAGCTTCTATCGTCCAGTCGCCTATCGTGAAGGTGTTGCCCGTGCGGCGGATGACCTGCGGACTATCTTCCTCGCTGTCGCCCACCTGGATGATGGCCAGGTAGCGTGTGGAGGAGGTACCGTCGGTGCAGGCAGTCAGGTGCCACTGGTCAGGATACTCGGGACCGGTTATGGCGGGCGGTACAACGAACTGGTCTGTCTGCGACAGACTGTAGCCGTCATCACTGAACAGTTGCGTCACGGCAAAGAAGCCGCCTTCCGTGTCACTGGTACTCAACGTCCGGTCACTCTCCTCGATGCGAAACTCTGTGGGGCTGTGCAGCAACCAGTCCCAGCGGACGGGTTCGGAGGCCTCCAGTTCGTCGTAGATGACCACCGTGCGCGGATGAAGCATCAGCACATGGCGGCGGTATTTCGTGAGAGGCGTCTCACCGAAACCGTTCTCCGGTGTCTGTTCGATGCCTGCTTGGGCAAAATAGCTAATCCACATGGGGTCTTCACTGATGCCACTATACGCATTCGAGGCGTCGCCCAAGGCATAGCTGATGTGACTGCCGCCAAGGGCACGGGCGATGTAGCCGTAGCCCTCGGTGGAATAAGGCTGACCGATACCGTTCACCAAGATCGTATTGTGAGCGCGGCTGTGGCGGTAGGACATCAGGTTGTGGGCATCGGCAAAGGCTTGGTAGTAACCGGTGCTGCGGTACACATCGTGCCCTTTGAACAGGAGGTTGAAGGCGTTCTGGCTGGCCGTGGTATGGCTGCCCGAACCGAACGTACTGCTGCGGAACTCGAGGGCAAGGTCATTATCCGTGTCGCCCAAGTGGCTGTGCATGGACACTTCGCCCGTGTCGTGATGCCACACCATCTTGGCCGTGCTTTCGGGCAGGGAGGTTTCGTAAGTGCGGGTAGAACACATGCGGTAGAGACGCAACTCGTAATCGCTCTGCACCAGCGAGGAACACTGTCCGGCGTACCATCCGGCGTAACTGTCGCTTATTTCCCGTGCCAGATAGTCGGCAAAGGCAGCAGTCAGACGGTTGGGTTCATCGCCGCTTTCGCTGGAGTCGCCGAAGCCGGCGCTTTTCGACTCAGGCGGATTGGTATAGGCCAGAGCGCGTCCGGCATTGCGGTACCACGGATGTTGCAGGAAGTCGAACCGGGCTACGTAGGAGAAGAGCAGCGGCATGTAGGCCAGTGTCTTGACGTTGGCAGGGAAGTAGCCCGTACCGTTGTGCCACAGGCCGTCGCGGTTGAAGCCGCCGGCAGGGGCGCGGGCTGTCCACAGTTCGTAGTAATATTCCAGGATGGGAAGTATCTCGTCGGCATAGGCCGTTTTGTCGTAGAGCAGGAAGGCGGCTTGCGTCAGGATGCGCATATTCTGCTGCCAGAAGTGATTGTCGAAGATGTGGTTCTCCTGGTAGCCGCAGTTCTCGTTGTAGTAATAGCGGGCGGTGCGCATCATCAAGGTCTCGGCAGCGGTGCGTTGATCGGCCGTAAGGCGGTCGTACAGCAAGTCGTAAGGAGCGGCATGGCACAAGGTGATGTTGCTGGCCGTGAAATTATCGGTAAAGAGTTGCGCGTCCGTGGGCGGTGTAGCGGCCATGGCGTCCAGCATTTCTTCCAGTTTGTCGGCATACCGTCCGTCTTGCGTCAGGTAGTAAGCGTGGTAGAGCCATGTAGCCTGCTGGCGCAGAGTCTCGGCGTTGGCATAAAGATCCATCGTAGTGTAGTCGGTTTGCAGGGCGGTGGCGGCACGGGCTGTCAGTTGTCTATACTCGGCATGCGAAGTGACATCCTTCCTCGCCTGATCGATGGTGGGATTGAGAAAACAGTAGAGGCGCGGATGAATGCGGGGAGCGTTACTGAGGAAATCGCTGAAGGGCGGGGTGACGAACACAGGCGTTTCGGCCTTCACCTCGAAGCTATACGTCTCGCTCCAGTCACCGGGATTGGAACCATCGGCAGCGGTCGAACGGAAACGCCAGTACCAGGTGCCGGCATCGAGGGCACGGTGCAGGTTGTAGAAACATCCCGCCTGCGGCTCGCTGATTTCGGTATCGGCTTCGGCAAAGTCCGCATCGGTCGAGAGGGCGAACTGCAACCGCTCATCCGTCTTCATCGACTCGGGGACAATGAACGGGGCAGGGTTCACCATCAGCTCGTTGCTCTCCTTGGGATAGGGCATCGTGCGTATTTTGTCCTGATAGGCATCGGGGGCTTCGGTGGATTCTTCGGGCTGTTCGGGCTCCACGGCCGGCTCATCGTCCGAGCAGGCGTGCAGAGCGGTCAGCAGTCCGAAGGTCAGTATCCATCCCCATAGGCGGGGTTGCCAAGTGTTTCGTTTCATTGTATATCTTTTTTGGAAGGTTATTGAAACCTTTTGGGGTTGAAGTTGTATGGCTGTGTTTAATATTTTAAATATCTTTCCCGGGGTTCTCTGATCCCCTTCCAGAATGGCTTCTGAAGGGGGTGCTGGAAGGTTACTAACATTCGGGTCGAAGGCTACTAACATTCCCCCTCTATGTTACTAACATTCGGCCCTTAGGGTAGTAACACTCTTTGGGGTAGATGATTCATGCTCGTTGGTTTGTAATTTTATTTGTTCTGTATGGGTTTGCTTAGCGTGATAGAAGTCTTTCTATCTGTAATTAATTATCTTTGGTTTCTGCCAGGATTTGATAGGCCCCGAATTCCTGAGATAGAAATTCGGGGTTATTATCAATCAATAGTAGTTCTGCTTCGAGGTTAGTCGGCAAAGATGGTTACGAAGCCAAAGATGTATGCAGAGGCTGAATTTGTAATGTTTTGAGCTTTCCCGTAAGTACCGTCTGTATTATAAATAATGCCTCGTACCAAATTGTTTTCTACAACGCTGCTGCTTGCTAAGTAATAGTTGCTAGTATGTGTTTCCATCAGATTGGCTTTCAACGTTGCATTGTCTGCACTATAGGCTAATGCATCCTCCAACTGAGTGATGGAAGGGATATACCAGTCACTGAGGTTGGCTCCTGTTAAATCAGTAAGTTCATTGTTATTAAAGAATGCATTGAATGCAGGATAATCACTTGCAGTATGGCTTGACATAGCTGCTTCGATGGCCGATGTAAATTCATAACCGCTATAATCAACAGCAGTAGCAGCCAGTTGAAGGTCTGTATCGTAGGTGTTTCCTAAAGCGGAACGGCCTGCTATTGCTTTGCTCAGTGAAATAGCATAAGCTTTTACTGTCTTACTACCATAGTTGGAATTATCCGTTTTACCTGCCAATGCATATACTACAGCCACAGCAGAAGAAGCGTCAGTTACTTTCTCACCGGCAGCGTTGATGTAGTCACCTACTTTGAGTGCATTGGGGTCGGCGGGTTCTTGTGTCTCATCATATTCACTGTCTATCACAATATCTACTTCAATAATGTTATCATCACCAGGTTCGTCGCCTCCACCATCTTCTTTTGGTACAAGATTAAAATGAGTGTTGCTGTCCAATTTCTTCATTTCATCGGCAGTCAAGCTGAGAGTCCTGCCTGTCTCATCCGTTGCGCTAGTGAATTTAATAGTTGAGTTCTTTGTAATATTATCTTCAACAAATACGTAACAGAAGAATGAGTAGTCACCGCTTGTCAATGCATCTACGGTTTCTGCTACATTATCTGCTGTTGTTGGAGTCAAAGTCACTGCTTCTGCACAAGTTCCATTAGCTACATTGAACGATCTGGCTCCGTTGATATTGGGAGCGATGATGTCCAGACCTTCCAATTTGGGTTCTGTTCTACGGACAGAGATACGGGTCAAGGGACGTTTTAACGTGATTAGGCTTGAAATACCACTGGCGGCTACATTGGCACAGAAAGCATCAAGTGCTTCGTTATTAAATAGTGCTGTTCTTTTGTTCGACTGATATCCTACTGAAGTCAGCTTAGTAGCGTTGTAATATTCAACCTCACTACCGGTTGCTGTATAGTCGCTACCAATCACATAGTCTGCCCAAAACAGATAAGTTGCTACGCCTTCGGGTGCTTCAAATTCGAAGTTAGCTGCGCCGTTGACCACTTCGGCTTTTTCGTTGAAGCCATCAATCAGAGTACCATCGGCATTTACAGCCTGTGCAATGCATCGCATAACGTGTCCGTCTACGTCCAATGCAGCACGAGTAGCGGGCTGCATGTCCGTTACGTTTACAGTCAGTCTTACAATGTTATCACCATTGTTACCACCATTAGTGGATAAAATCTCTTCTTGGCTGCAAGATGCGAAAAGCATCAAGCATACTGCCAACATTGAATACAATAAATTCTTTTTCATGTTGCAAAATGATTTAAGAAGTTAATATTAAGTTGATTTAAAATTGTTTTCAGTTTATAGGTACTTCTATGTCTATTTCTCCATCGTAGTCTGGATCGATACCTATCCCCCCTTCGCCGGGCTCATCACCGCCACCGGGTTCATCACCTCCGCCTTGTTCGTCATTGGTGAGGAAACTGTCCCGCAAGATAGTATTTTTCCCACGTTCCAGCGTCACGTTGATGACGGAATTGGCAATGGTCACGCTATTCTCGTCAACGATTTCTACCTCCATGGGGACGGACACAGTGTCGTTTGCCTCAACAAACAAGTAGTCGAAGCCCATGCGAAGCTCTTCGGTGCCTTCTTCGGGCAGGCTGATGCGGGTGTTATACTGCATATACATTAGTGAGTGCTTAGGCACATCATCCAGCACATTGTAGCCCATGGGGGTGTAGTCGCTGTACTTCAGGCGAGCAGTGAAGCTAGTGCCAGTCACTTCGCCATCGGCCACGCGCTGCAGGAAAGCGGACACATCGGTAGCTATCAGTTCGTAGCGTGCCACGGGGCGAGTCAGTTCGATGTCGACCTCCGTCACGGCTCCCCAGGCATCGGCATACGAGGTGAGGTCAAGCGTGGTGCGTCCGGCAAACACGTCTTTATATTCGGTGTTGCCCGTATGCGTAGCGCGGTTTGGGATGACGGGCACAAGGCTCGATGTGTTGTAGTAGAGGTCTTCATCGGATGTCTCGGCACTTACATAGTCGCTCCACACGGCCAATTCGTAGTTGCGGGCATGCAACTTCATGCTGACGGGCAGGGTGAGTTGGGTACGGTCGGTCACACTCTCCACGAAGGTTTGGCGTGCCACGGGCTGCCGGTTCAGGTAAGCTTCTACGATGAAACGGCGCAGGTATTGGTCGGTAGCCGTTATTTTCAAGTCGCCTGTTTCTTCTCCCCGATCGGGCAGGGTGAGGTTGAGCGTAAGGTTGGCGTTTACGGTCACTTCAGTGGGGTCAACGCCCAGTTCACCATCAGTTGTCAGTTCGGGTTCTTCATGCAGGGTGCAGGAAGCCAGCAAAAGAATGGTGAAGATTTGACTAAATGCGAATCGGAATTTATTCATGGCTCTTTCCTCCTAAAATTTATACACTAACGTCACCCCTGCTTTGGTCGGTCCCCAATAATTGCGAATGCGGGTGTCGATTTGTGCGCCGTTCTCTACATTATAATAGGTATTATATTTCATGTTGGCGTAGCCCAAGCCGATGGTGAACTCGGCACCCCAGTGTTCGCCTATAGGCAGTTTGTAGCCGTAGCTCAGTCCGGCTCCCACCAAAGGGCGTCCGGTGTCCTGATAACGGGTATCGTCCCACTTCAAGTTGAACCAGGCGGCATGGGCGTGCAGTCCGAAGAAGTGTCCGCGTCCCGTTTCGCTGCCCATCCACCAACGCAGTTCAGGTTGCAGGGCAACGGTGCGCAAAGCATGTTCACGTTGTGCGTCCCACAGGCTCCACATCACGGGTATGTCCAGCGTCATGCGCGGATGTACCTGCACTTCGTAGTCGAGGTTGAGCACGGCAACGGCATCGTAGGCGATGTTGGTTTTCAGTGCCATGTAGCGGTCGGTTACGGTTGGCTTCACTTTAGGAGCTTTCGATTTTTTCTCTCGTTTCTCAGAGGTAGGTGTTTCACTTACGGCAGGCTTATCGTTTTTCTTTTCGGCGTTTTTCTTGCCCGAAGCGAAAACAGCGGTCTCTTCCGGTGCGGCTGAGGTCTGGATGCGCGGTTTGGTTACCGACTGTGCCGCGGCCAGTGCGGGTAATGTCACAAGGGCACCTATCAGCACGATTCTGTTCAGTCTCATATCTTTGTTTATTAACTTATTAATACTTCAAACTCTAAATCTCCAGTTCTGGCAGTACATCGCGCATGGTGGTGACATAGCCGTTCTCGTTGATAATGGTCTCCTGCCCCTTGTAGGTGATGTTGACATCATCCTTGGTGCTGCGGATGAAGAACGAGGGGCCTCCTTCGGCCTTCAAGTTGACGCTGATAAGCCATCCGCCTGCCTTGATGCGTCCGTCCGACAGAATTTCGGGGTCTTTGGACGGATACTTCACAGCATGGGTGTTGATGATGGTGGCAAAGCGGTACACCGTGGCTTTCTCAGACTTGGCGGTGAAGTGCCAGTGGTTGGGGTACTTCTTGAAGTTACCTTTGTCATCGGCACGCAGCCAGTTGATGGGCGGCACGAAGAATTGGCTCGTGGTGTCGCACTGCAACGTTCCGGTGCTGAAGATGTAAGCGTCCGATGCTCCTCCGCGTCCGGACAGTCCCTGCACGTGTACGAAACGGCTGTTCTTAGTATCTACGGTCATGGGCTGTGCAGTGGTATGCAGCATGAAAGTATAGTCGGCAGGCTCGGAAGCCTCCAGTTCATCGTAGATAAAGATGTATCCCGTCTTGCCGAGATTGACGATGTGGCGGCGGAATTTGGTCAGGGGGACATCATCCCAACCGTTCTCCGGTGTGTAGGCCACGTCAGATTGCTCCCCACGCTTCAGCCACAAGGGGGAGATGACCTTGCCGTAAGCGTGGGAAGCGTCACCCAAAACATAACCTATTTTTTCACTGACGTAGTAGCGGGGTATCCAGCCATAGCCTTCGGTACCGATGCGCTGCCCCATGCCGTTTACCAAGATGGTATTGTGGGCGCGGGTGGCGCGGTGGCAGAGCATGCTGTGTATATCGGTAAACTCGATGTGGTGGCCGCTGCTGTAGAAAATGGGTTTGCCTCCATAGAAGGTATTGAATGCGTTCTGATTGGCCAAGGCATGTGACGTCGAGCCGTAGGGACTGCTGCGGAAGCTCCACATGGCGTTGCCGCCCACACGGTCCCAATTGGTTTGGAAGGAAGCCAGTCCGGTTTCGGGAAATACCCATCCGGCGGGCAAGTCGGTCAGTCCCGGGCCTTCGGGCAGCTGCTTGTCACATTGCAGGCGGAACCATGCCAGGTCACCCGGCTTGTTCAGCAAGGCTTTCTTCATGTATTCAGGTTCCACTTTGAGGGTGCGGCGCACGAAGTCGGCGGCATACGTATTGCCTAAGAGTTTAGCCAGTGCGTCTAAGTAGCCGATACGGATGCTGTTGGGGCGACCCACATTCTGGTGCGAACTGCCGTTACCGCCCGACTTGGAGAATGGAGGTTGTTGGAAGATGGTGTACATCACGTTGTTCTCATACCAAGGGTCGGAAAAGAAGTCGAAGCCCGAAAGGCGGCTATAGAAATAAGGGACCTCTATCAAGGTACGGGTATTGACCGTGAAGTAAGAGTCGCCGTTGTGCCAACCACCATCCTTGTTCAGACCGGGGAAGCGCGCTAACCACACGTTGTAGCAGTAGTCTGTCCACGTATTGGCCTCGGACAGTTCACCATACGTGCTGAAAGCCGCCATCGTAAGGATGCGCAGAGTCATCTGCCAGATGTGATTTTCGGCAATGTGGTTCTCCAGATAATTGTTGAAGTGGTCGTACATAGCCGTTCCTTTCTCTTTGATGGCTTCCAACAGTTGCTTTTTCTGTGCATCGGTCAGCAAGTCGTAGAAAGAGTCATAGGCCATGGAGCAGAGTGAAAGCAGGGCGGAAGCGTTGAAATCGCCTTTCACGTTGGCATTCTTGTCCCAATCCATCATGATGAATACACGCTTGATGGCTTCATCGGCATACTTGCGGTCTTTGGTCAGCAGATAGGAACGTATCAGGGCTTCGGTGTTCCCCTCTTCGGCGTCGATGATGCGGCGGCTCTCGCGGGTGAGGTACGAGTTGCGCTGCATTTCGTTCGTCAGGTTCTTGAGTTGACTGGTGTTGATGTCCTCTACGGTCTTCATGGGTGTTTGCAGCACCTTTTGAGCCGCGTCGAGGTACCATTGACGCTCCGCTTTGGATTGCGTTTGGGCGATGAACTCGTCCCAATGCTCTTTTTGCACCCATATGCGGGGGTGAGACTGCGGCACTTTCGCTATCAATTCATTATAAGAAGGCGGACAGAATTTGTGCTTGTTGTCGCCCACAGTAACTTGCAGCACTTCGCTCCATTGGGTTTGCCCGTCTTTCACATAACCGTATTGCCAATACCAAGTGCCGGGTGTAAGCGGAGTTTCCGGGTTGTAGAAAGGCCAGCGGGTGTCGGCTTCCACTAATCCTTTTTTCAGTTCGGGGTCTTTGGCATACCTTATTTTATAAGCTAATTTACTTTTGTCAATCTTCTTAGCCAAGTGCTCGAATCCGTCCATCGGTGCGCCTTCAGATTGTGCTTCTGTGGGCAGCGGCCATTGGAAAGAAATGAAACGGTCGTCTACAGTCGCCTTGTCCAGAGGGGAAGGTGTGGCGCGGCTTTCGTGCATCAAGGTCGTTTCGGTCAACTTGATGTTGGCCTGCTTCTTTTGAGCATAGCTAATGAGAGCAGTGGTCAATGCCAAAGCGAGTAATACTACTTTTTTCATGATATTCATTAAATACATTACAGAATTCCATTCGTTTTTCTATCTGCAAATATCCGCCAATTTCAGGATTTCTAAATTCTCATCTGTTCTTTTCTTGTCTTATACCTGTTGAAAGCGCTTTTATTTTTGTCTTTTCCCCTTTTACTTTTGTACAAAATCCAGTCTACAGACTAAAAAACGAGGCTATACCTTTAACTTTTACCTTTAATCGGATGAAATTCATGCCTTTCCCACACTTCGTAAGATAGTCCATCAATCGCATAAAAATATCTATTGAATGATTACGGTAAACTCCCTACTTTTGCAAAAAACAAAGGAGCAACACTCCTATTATTATATAATAACGAATATGGCAAAAGCATGGAAAGAGAAAGTGACCATCCCGACTTACGAGGTGGGCACACCAGAAAAAGCACCGATGTTTCTGGAGAAACGTGTGTATCAAGGCAGTAGCGGTGTAGTTTATCCCTATCCTGTCATCGAATCCATCTCGGACGAGAAACGGGATGTGGAGTACGATGCCATTTATCTGGAAAATGAATATCTGAAAGTGATGATTCTGCCCCAGTTGGGCGGACGCGTGCAGATGGCTTACGACAAGATAGCACAGCGGCATTTCATCTATTATAACCACGTCATCAAACCCGCACTCGTGGGACTGGCCGGGCCGTGGATCTCGGGAGGCATCGAGTTCAACTGGCCGCAACACCACCGCCCAAGCACTTACATGCCCATCGACTCACATATAGAGGAACACGAAGACGGGTCGGTGACTGTATGGGTCAGCGAAATGGAGCGCATGTTTCACCAAAAAGGCATGGCGGGCTTCACCTTGCGCCCTGGTTGCGCCTATCTGGAGATACACGGCGTGGTGTACAACCGCACTGAGGTGCCCCAGACGTTCCTGTGGTGGGCCAATCCGGCCGTAGCGGTCAACGACTATTATCAAAGTGTCTTCCCGCCCGATATCAACGCTGTTTTCGATCATGGCAAACGGGCCGTAAGCAGCTTCCCCATCGCCACGGGCACTTATTATAAAATGGATTACTCCGCTGGTGTGGACATATCCAACTATAAGAATATCAAAGTGCCGACCTCATACATGGCCGTCAACTCTAAGTATGACTTCGAGGGAGGCTATGAGAACGATACGCATTGCGGCATGTTGCACGTAGCCAACCACCACGTATCGCCCGGCAAGAAGCAATGGACTTGGGGCAATGGCGACTTTGGCCGAGCATGGGACCGTAACCTGACGGATGAGGACGGGCCGTACATCGAGCTGATGGCAGGTGTATATACCGAGAATCAACCCGACTTTACCTGGCTGATGCCGTACGAAGAAAAGAGCTTCGTGCAATACTTCATGCCCTACCGGGAACTGGGCATCGTCAAGAACGCTTCGAAAGACCTCTTACTGAACATCGACCCTGAGGGAGAAGACAGCGTACGCTTCCGTATCTTCGCCACCAGCCGCAAGCAAGTGCGCATCACCCTGTGCGGGACAGACGGGCAGACGTATTACGACCATACGGCCACCCTCAGCCCAGAGCAAGTGCTGGACAATGTTTCGCGCATCGGCGATGAATCCTTCGCGAACCTGACGCTTATCCTTCGCGACGCCGAGACGGGACGAGAGCTACTGACCTGGCAACCCGAACCTGACGTGGTAAAACCTCTTCCCGATGCAGCCGAAGCCGCCCTCCTGCCCGAGGAGATAAAGACCAACGAGCAACTATACCTCACCGGACTGCACCTGGAGCAATACCGCCACGCTACGTACAATCCTACAGACTATTACGAGGAAGCACTGCGCCGAGACCCGCTCGATGTACGCAACAACAACGCCTTGGGCCTGTGGTATCTGCGCCGCGGACAATTCCGCAAGGCGGAAGGTTACCTGCGCACCGCCGTACGAGTGCTGATGAAGCGCAATCCCAATCCCTACGATGGAGAGCCACTCTACAACCTCGCCCTGTCGCTCAAGTACCAAGGACGCATCCAGGAAGCCTACGGCTGGTTCTACAAATCCACATGGAACGCAGCCTGGCAGGATGCCGGATACTTCGCCTGCGCACAAATATCCCTGATGCAAGGCCGTACGGAAGACGCCATGGACGAGATAGAACGCAGCCTCATACGCAACACACACAACCACAAAGCCAGAGCCCTGAAAGCCAACATCCTCATACGACAAGGACGGACAGACGAAGCACGACGCTGGATAGCCGAGTCGCTGGCGATTGATCCCTTCAACTTCGGATGCCTGTACGAACGCTGCCTGCTCGAACAGGACACCGCCGAACTCGAAGAACGCATGCGCGACAATGCCCACAACTACGACGAGATAGCCCTCGACTATTGCGCAGCCGGATGTTGGCGCGAAGCATTGGGGCTGTGGAGCATAGCCGTGGCGCACGACATCACCACCCCAATGACCTACTACTACATAGGCTGGTGCATGACACTGGAAGCGAAAGAAAACCCCGACCTGCCCTTCCGCCGCGCCAAAGACATGAGCCCCGACTACTGCTTCCCCAACAGGCCGGAAGCCATCCTCGCCCTGCAATACGCCACCGAACACTATGCCGACGACGCACGCACACCCTACTACCTCGGATGCCTCTATTACGACAAGCGACAGTACGACGACGCAATCAACTACTGGGAAGAGTCCGCCCGCCGCGACGACAGCTACCCGCTCGTATGGCGCAACCTCGCGCTCGCATACCTCAACAAACGCCAGGACGAACGCAAAGCCGTCCAGTACATGAAGCGCGCCTTCGAGCTCGACACTACCGACGCACGAATCCTCATGGAGCTCGACCAGCTGTACAAACGCCTGCACTATCCGCACCACATGCGCCTCGCGCAGCTGCAACGCCACGCCGACCTCGTCGCACGCCGCGACGACCTCATCCTCGAAGAAGCCACACTGCTGAACCAGACGGGACAGTACGCCGCCGCCAAGCGACTCGTCGACAGCCACCAATTCCACCCCTGGGAAGGAGGCGAAGGCAAGGTCAGCGGACAATACCAAATGTCGCGCCTGGAGCTCGCCAAGCAAGCCATGGCAGAAGGACGCATGGAAGAAGCCATCCGCCACCTGACCGAATGCCTCACCTACCCGCACAACCTCGGAGAGGGAAAACTGTACGGTGCGCAAGAGAACGACTTCCATTACCTCATGGGCTGTGCCTACGAAGCACTCGGCAACAAAGAAAAAGCAAACGAATGCTGGCAGAAAGCCACCCAAGGACCGACCGAGCCCGCAGCCGCCCTCTACTACAACGACGCCAAGCCCGACAAGATATTCTACCAAGGCATGGCCCTGCTCAAGCTGGGACGCACGGCAGAAGCCAACGGACGCTTCCACAAGCTCGTCAACTACGGCGAGAAGCACCTCTTCGACCACGTGCGCATGGACTACTTTGCCGTATCCCTGCCCGACCTCCTTATCTGGAACGACAGCCTCGACCAGCGCAACATCGTACACTGCAAGTACATGATGGCGCTCGGGCACTGGGGGCTGGGCAACCGCGACAAAGCCCGCCGCTTCCTGGACGAAGCCGAATCCCTCGACAACAACCACCTCGGCATCTACAGCACCCGAACCTTGTTCGACAGCAGCATCGGTGCCTGAGCAGACACGCCCGTATGCATCCGCAGACACGTGCTGCCGGAACCGAAAACGCATGCGGGAGCAGACAAAAACGCATGCGGGAGCCGTTAAAAACGCATGCGGGAGCATTTTTCACCGCATGCGGGAGCATTTTCAACGCCATGCGGGAGCATTTATAAAAGAGTAAAAACAATTTATAAAACACATACAGATGAAAACAAAACTCCGTATTCTGACCCTTCTCATCCTCTGCCTGTGCGTCAGCGCATCGGCGCAAGTGATGGATCTCTCCGGCACGTGGCGGTTCGCCATCGACCGCAATGACCAAGGCATATCCGACCAGTGGTATCTCCGCACGCTGGCCGACCGCGTTACCCTTCCCGGCTCCATGATGACCAACGGAAAAGGCGACCCCGTCAACATCGACACGCCTTGGGAAGGAGACTTCAACGACAAGACCTTCTTTACGCAAGAGCGCTATGCGCCCTACCGCCGGGCGGATAACTTCAAGATACCCTACTGGCTTCAGCCTAACCTCTATTACGCCGGAGTCGCCTGGTATCAGCGTGACGTAACGATCCCCGACTCGTGGGCAGACAAGACCGTGAGCCTTTATCTCGAGCGCTGCCACTGGGTGAGCCGCGTATGGGTAGACGGTCGCGACGCAGGCAGTCAGGATGCCTTGAGCGCACCGCATCGGTACGACCTTACGCCCTACCTCACTCCCGGACGGCACACGATCAGTATCCGCGTGGACAATGCCATCCGCGACATCGACCCCGGTGTGAATTCCCACTCCGTATCTGACCATACGCAAGGTAACTGGAACGGAATCGTCGGCGCCATGCAGCTGAAGGCGCAAAGCCCCGTGGCCTATCGTCAGGTCGATGTGTATCCGCAGCTCGACGCCCGCACCCTGACCGTCAAAGCCCATATATATAATGGTACGCGCGAGGCGCAGAACGTCACGCTCGGCCTACGGGTGAAGAATGAACAGAAGCGTGTGGAGCAGACCGTGCAGCCTGGCGACAACCGGATAGAGCTGTCCGTGCCTCTGCCCGCCGAGGTGAAGCCTTGGGACGAGTTCAGCCCGAATCTCTACCAGGCCGAATGCTGTATACTGAAGGGTGAGGAGGCGCTTGACGTCCGTACCGTGACCTTTGGCTGCCGCACATGGAGCGTGAAGGACGGGCAGTTGCAGCTGAACGGACATCCTGTCTTTATGCGTGGCACCCTGCACTGTGCGGCTTTCCCACTGACCGGCTATCCCGCTACGGACAAGCAGGAGTGGCTTCGCGAACTGCGTATCTGCCGCAGCTACGGCATCAACCACATACGCTTCCACTCCTGGTGTCCGCCCGAAGCAGCCTTCAAGGCGGCCGATGAACTGGGCATGTACTTCGCCATAGAGTGCTCCTCGTGGGCCAACCAGTCCACCACTATCGGCGACGGCAAGCCTATTGACGCCTTTATCCATCGCGAGGCTCAGGCCATTGTGGATGCCTTTGGCAATCATCCCTCCTTCTGCATGATGGCCTACGGCAATGAGCCCGGAGGAGAGCATCAGACCGAATACCTGACCGACTTCGTCAGCCATTGGAAGCAGACCGACCCGCGCCGCCTCTACACCAGCGCCGCAGGCTGGCCCAACCTGCCCGTGAACGACTTCCTGAGCGATCAGAATCCGCGTATCCAGCTGTGGGGTGCCGGTCTGAACAGCATCATCAACGGGAAAGAGCCCTCTACGGCTTACGACTGGCGCGACTATACGGGCAAATTTACACAGCCTATTATCAGCCACGAGATAGGCCAGTGGTGCGTCTACCCCAACTTCAAGGAGATTGAGAAATACACCGGTGTCTACAAGGCACGCAACTTCGAGATATTCCGGGATGGCCTGGCGGAGAACGGACTTGCCCAGCTGGCCGACAGTTTCCTGCTTGCCTCCGGAAAGCTGCAGAACCTATGCTATAAGGCCGACATCGAAGCCGCCCTTCGCACACCCAAGTTCGGTGGTTTCCAACTCCTAGGTTTGAACGACTTTCCCGGACAAGGTACGGCTCTCGTAGGCGCACTCGATGTATTTTGGGACGAAAAGGGGTATGCCTCTCCGCGTGACTACTCCCGCTTCTGCAACTCCGTAGTCCCCTTGGCTCGCATCCCGAAGCTGATTCTGACGAATGACGAGACCTTCTCCGCTTCCGTAGAGGCCGCCAACTTCTACAAGCCGATGGAGCATCCCGAAGCCACCTGGCGCATCCGGGACGACAAAGGAGAAGTCATCAGTAGCGGCACTTTCGACATCGCCCGGCTAGAGTTGGGTAACTGCCTGCCGTTAGGCGACATTTCTTTCAAGCTAGATGACATTAAAGAAGCCACTTGTCTGAATCTGGAAGTAGGCCTGGCCGGACACTTCAACGATTGGAATTTCTGGGTATATCCCGCCGAACAACCTGCGTTGGACAAATCACTCATGCTGACCGACCGACTGGATGCCCGTGCCCTTGCCCGCTTGCAAGCCGGAGGGAAAGTCCTACTCTCGCTGCGTAAAGGGAGCTTGCGCCAAGGTTTCGGAGGCGAAGTGGCCATAGGCTTCTCCAGCATCTTCTGGAACACGGCCTGGACCAACGGACAGCCGCCCCACACCCTAGGCCTCCTCTGCGACCCAAATCATCCGGCCCTGCACGACTTCCCCACAGCTTACCATAGCGATTACCAATGGTGGGACGCCATGACTCATAGTGGAGCCATCAACATAGGCAAGCTTTCGAAGGACATCCGTCCCTTGGTGCGCGTCATCGATGATTGGGTAACCAACCGTCCCTTAGCCTTGCTTTTTGAGGTCAAGGTTGGCAAAGGCAAACTTCTGGTTTCCGGTATCGACTTCCATCAGAACATGAGCCAACGCCCTGCCGCCCGCCAACTGCTGTATAGCCTCGGACAATATATGCAGAGCGACGCTTTCAACCCGACTACAGAGTTGAGCGCCCAAAGCATCCGGCAAATCATGAAATAGGACATACATTAACTTTAAATTCATAACAACATGAAACCTTATTATTATGCACTTGCGCTCGCTTTGTTAAGCTGTACACCGACATGTGGGCAGACGTTGGGTCAATCCGTGAAGTGGGATTCCCAAAGCTTATTCTTCGACGGGAAACGCGTGGTCCCCATCATGGGCGAGATTCATTACTCTCGCGTGCCGGCGGAAGAATGGAAACACGAACTACAGAAAATGAAAGCGGGCGGAGTCAGCATCATAGCCAACTATGTATTCTGGAACCATGTGGAGGAAGAGGAAGGCATCTTCAACTGGAGCGGCCAGCGCTCACTGCGCCATTTTCTGGAGTTGTGTAAGGAGGAAGGCTTGCCTGTAGTATTGCGCATCGGCCCCTTCTGCCATGGCGAAGCACGTGGCGGAGGCATCCCCGACTGGGTGATAGCCAAGAAAGACGTCAAGCTCCGTACGGAAGATCCCAAGTTTCTGCACTACGTGGAAGCGCTCTACCGACAAATCTATACCCAGGCCCAAGGGCTTTTGTGGAAAGACGGAGGCCCCGTAATGGCTTGCCAATTCGATAACGAGTATGGAGGCGAAGGTTCCTACCTCATGGCTCTGAAGCGCATCGCCCGGGAGATAGGTTTCGACCTACCCTTCTACACCCGTACCGGATGGCCGGAATTGAAAAGCCCCGTTCCTTTTGGCGAGCTGATTCCCCTCTATGGAGACTATGCCGATGGCTTTTGGGATCGTAGCATCGAAGCATGTGTCGGTGACCATTGGACGGCATTTAACTTCAAAGCAAACCGTTCCTCTTCAGCCATCGCCAGCGAACAGTTGAAGGAGGGAAACGGACGTATTACGGAAGGCGACGAGCTTTATCCTTACTTCACCTGCGAACTGGGTGGAGGCATGACACCCAGCTACCATCGCCGAGTCTATGTCTATCCCAAAGATGCCTACTCACTCGCCATCGTCAAGTTAGGCTCAGGCTCCAACCTGCTGGGATATTATATGTACCACGGCGGCACCAATCCGGAGGGGAAAGGCTACCTCAACGAAATGCAGCGCACGCCTTACACTAATTGGAATGACCTGCCGGTGAAGACTTACGATTTCCAGGCTCCTTTAGGTGAATTCGGACAGAAGAATCCCCACTATTACACCTTGCGCAAACTTCATCTCTTCGCGCACGACTATGGTGAGATATTGGCGCCTATGGAAGCCGTCTTCCCGCAAGTCGACAAGCCTTTCACCAAAGGCGTGGACAGCTATCTGCGCTGGAGCTATCGACAGAAAGACAATAGCGCCTTTGTCTTCATCAACAACTACGAACGCTTGCAGAAGCTCTCCGCCAAGAAAGGCGTGCGCTTCGATGTATGTGGTGTCAAATTCCCCCGTAAGGCGATGACCATCCCCGCAGGCACGGCATGCATCTTCCCGGTCAACATAGACGGCATACGCTATGCCACCGCCCAAATCATTGCCAAGCGTGACGGAAAAATCTACATGGAGCAAGTGAAAGGCATTCCCACCGAAATAGCCATTGACGGGAAAGTGCTGCGCAACGTAAAACCTTTAGGTGTGGAAAAGCCGGTATATAAGAACATCTACCTGCTCACCCCGGCCGATGCCGAATTGCTCTTCCTTGAGGAGAAGGACATGCCTAAGACACCTGCCGTATCACCCGCCCAGTTCCGCAAAGTAAAAGAAGCCGGCCCGCTTCGTGAAATCACCATAGGTGTAGCCGGTGTAGCCGAATCGCCCGTGGATGCCGACTTCGACCAAGCTGCGGTTTACACGATAGACGTCCCCGCACGGGAAGGCTTGCTTCGCATCAAGTATCAGGGAGACTGCGCCCGACTTTATGCCAACGGCAAATTGATAGGCGATAATTTCTACAACGGTCGCGAGTTTCTATATGGCTTGTGGCGTTTGCCCGAAGACGTAAAGCAACTGGAGTTGCGCATCCTGCCCATGCAACCCGATGAGCCTGTTTACTTCCCCCGCGAGGCGGATATTACGCCCGGTGAGAAAGTTATTTCGTGCGAAGTTTGCAAATAAAAATAAAAAAGGATGAAAGGGAAGCCAACTATTGAAGAAGCGTTCTAAGCGGAAAAATAGTAGCTTCCCTTCTTTTCCCCTCAGTGAGAGAAGAAAGGGAATATTCCTGATCAGCGTTTTTTTAAAAAAATATATGTAAAGTCACCCTAAAATTTTGCAAAATCAAATCATTTTTCTATATTTGAAGCCGATATAACAAATAGACAGGAACCTTAAAATCAAAAACAGAAATAAATTTTTACCCGCGAAAGATACAAGCGTGTATCTTCTTCCGGATAGTTAAATAAATGTTCAACCTTTAAAAACTAAACGCAATGAGACATTCATTTCAAGTTTTAGCATGTAGCCCATGGCTCAAACGGCTGGGATTATATGTCTGTTTTTTTTACTAACAATTGGAGCCGCATTGGCTCAGAACCAAACCGTCAAGGGCACCGTTATTGATTCGAATGGAGAAGCCGTCATCGGTGCCAGCGTCCTTCAGAAAGGAACCACCAACGGTACCATCACCGACATTGACGGTAATTTCATCATCAACAACGTACCAGCCAACGCCACCATTGAAGTCAGCTTCGTAGGTTACAAAACACAAACCATCCCCCTCAACGGACAATCCTCTCTTAAAGTAGTGTTGAAAGAAGATAACGAAATTCTGGACGAAGTGGTCGTTATCGGATACGGCGTGCAAAAGAAAGCGGACTTGACCGGCTCCGTGGCCAACGTAAGCGCGGATAAGCTGAATACGCAAAGTAACGCCAACATCGGCCAGGCCCTGCAAGGCAAGATTGCCGGTGTAGACATCGTATCGCAAGGCGGTCTGCCCGGACAAGGCACACGCATCATGGTACGTGGTATCGGTACGCTGAACAATGCCGCACCTCTTTATATAGTAGACGGTATGTACATGACCAGCATCGACCACATCAACCCGGCGGACATTGAAAGCATCGATGTATTGAAGGATGCCTCCTCGGCAGCCATTTATGGTTCGCGCGCAGCCAATGGTGTAGTCATCGTCACCACCAAAAGCGGTACGGATACCGAAGGAAAACCCATCATCGACCTATCCGCTAACATCGGTGTCAACATGATGTCCAAGAAGCTGGACTTGCTGAATGCCGCCGAATGGGCCGAAGTTACGACAATCTCTCGCGAAGCGGCCGGCTTGGCACCGCTTGAGATGGCACAAGACTTGGCAAACAAGGAAGACAACGACTGGCAAGACATCATGTTCAGCCCCGCATTGATGCAGAACTATAACCTTTCGGTAAAGGGTGGCGGCAAATACTCCACTTATTATACCAGCGTAGGTTATACGAATCAGGACGGCACCATGAAAGGCACCAACTATCAACGCTACACCTTGCAAAGCAAACTGGACTTGAAGAAAGGCATCTTCCAGGCAGGTACGAACATCGTATTCACCTATGACCAAAACAAACCGATGTTGAGCGATATCCGTGGCGGTATGGTGGGACACACCATTCAAAACATTCCTACCCTTGCTCAGTATGACTCCAACAACGCAGGTGGCTATGGTGCCTCGTATGGTGACGTGGTAAATCTATATCACCCGCTGGGTATGGCCGATGACAATGTGATGAACCGTCAGGAAAACAACGCCAAAGTATTCCTCAATGCCTACGCTTCAATCGAGCCTATTGAAGGTCTGAAGTATAAAATAAACATTACGCCGGACTTCCAATTCTATCGCTACAACAACCATACGGAAGTATATGACTTCGGATTGAACGCTAAAGACTTTACCGAGACTTCGGAGACACAGACCCGTACCCGCAATGTATTGGTAGAAAACCTGTTGACCTTCGACCGTACATTCAAGGAACACAAGATTTCAGTTCTGGCCGGTTATACCTATCAGGACACACGTTACCGCTACTTGCATGGAGGCGGACGTAACATGCCTGCCGGCATCGGTGAACTGGATGCCTCCGCCGATGGTATGAATGTATCAGGCAATAGTACCCGCTCTGTATTGACTTCTATCTTAGGCCGTGTATTCTATTCGTACAAAGACCGCTACCTGATTACAGCCACTATCCGCCGAGATGGTTCGTCCAAGTTCGGAAGCAACAACCGCTATGGTAATTTCCCGTCCGTATCCGTAGGTTGGAACATTGCAGAAGAGAACTTCATCAAGAATAACGCCGACTGGTTGGATCAACTGAAGATAAGAGGTGGTTATGGTGTGCTCGGTAATCAGGAAATCGACGATTATCAATATACATCTGTTGTAACAACCGGTATCAACTATCCGGACGGAAACGGAGGCCTCCTGGTAGGTGCTTTCCCAAAGAACTTCGCCAATCCCGATATTCGCTGGGAGGAAACCGCTATGACCAACATTGGTATCGACTTCATGGCCTTCAACAACCGACTGAGCCTCACGGCCGACTGGTATGTGAAGAACACAAAGGACATCTTGCTCTCCGTGCCCATTCCTATCTCAACTGGTGGCGCCAACGACCCTGTGCGCAATGCCGGTAAGATTCGCAACAAAGGTTTCGAATTCAACATCGGATGGAACGACCGTGTCAACAACGACTTCTCCTACAGCGCCAACTTCATCGGTTCGTTCAATAAGAATGAAGTGGTAAACATGGGTTCAGACTCACAAGTTATCACCGGTGGTACCATCCATGGCGGTACGTGGACGACACGTACGTTAGCCGGATACCCCATTGCCGGTTTCTGGCTTATCCCGTGCGATGGATACTTTAACAGCATGGAAGAAGTAAACGCCCACCAAAAAGACGGTGTACTGATTCAGCCAAGTGCCCAACCTGGCGACATTCGCTTCAAGGATGTAAATGGTGATGGCAGCATCACTGATGACGACCGTGTATATTGCGGAAGTCCCTTCCCCGACTTTACTTTCTCCATCAATGGGAACATCACTTATAAGAACTGGGATTTGGCCGTAACCTTCCAAGGCGTATTGGGCAACAAGATATATAACGCTACCCGTCTGGAACTGGAAGACGTTACCCGTGGCACCAACTACATGAGCACCGTACTGGATTATTGGACGCCGGACAATCTGGATGCTTCTGTACCTCGTCTGACTTGGAATGACACAAACCGTAACGCACGCTCTGAGTCCGACCGTTTCCTGGAAGACGGTTCTTACTTCCGCATGCGTACATTGCAGATAGGTTATACTTTCCCCGAACAATGGTTTAAGGGCTTTGTACAAAAAGCACGCGTTTATGTCAGCATGGACAACCTCTTCACCATTACTTCTTATTCGGGCTACTCGCCGGACGTAAACTCCAGCGATACGTACAGCCGTGGTTTCGATGAGTTCATCTATCCGGCAAACCGCACGTTCATGGTAGGTATCAACGCCACTTTCTAAAAAGAGGCATTCATTTTTATCAAGAAAAAGAATGTATCACTTCAAAATAACATTAAGTAACATGAAACGATTTAATTATATACTCTATATCGCACTAAGTTGCGTATTCCTCTGGACCTCTTGCGATGCCCAGTTGGATCAGATTAATCCCAATGCCGCTACGGAGGAAACCTTCTGGCAGAATGAAGAAGATTTTGAAAAAGCCTTGGTATCGTGCTACACACCGCTGAAGAACGCCTTGAATGGCGGATATTACGGCACGCGTGGCGTGATGATGCGTATCGCACGTGCCGATGAAGTGGATTTCCGAAACGACATCAGCGAAGTTTATCAAGCATACAACTTCACAAACTCAAACGGTAACTCTCTTTCGCAAGGCATGTTCTATCAATTCTATAACGCCTTGTACCGCACTAACTCCATCATGCAGAAACTGGACGAGAAACAAGACTTGTTCACCCAAGAGTTTATTGACAAGGTAAGAGGAGAATGCCTCTTCATACGTGGGTTCTACTTGTTCCAGTTGGCCAAAGAGTTTAAGGATGTACCACTGCGTTTAACTGCATCTCAGTCTCCTTCCACTTTCCCGTTGGCCAAATCTACCCAACAGGAAGTATGGAATCAAGCACTTGAGGATCTGAACACAGCCGCTTCTCTTCTGCCCGTTGAGCCTACCGCAATCGGGAAACCGACCAAGGGTGCCGCTTTTGCCACCATGGGAAAAGTTTATCTCTATATGGAGGATTATGACAAAGCTATCGAAATGCTAGAGCCTCTGACCCGCTCACCTTACTCTTACAAGCTGGTAGACTTTGCCTGGAACTTTGACGATACGCACGAAAACAACGCAGAAAGCATCTTTGAATTATTAATTGAGCCTGTAGGAGGTACAGACGTATGGGGCGATGGCGAGAATATCAACTCCACCCAGACCAATAGCCGCCCGAAGGAATATGCAGCCGCCGAGGCTGGCGGTTGGTTCGAGGCCCAACCCACCCAGCAAATGATGGACATCTTCCTGCAAGAGCTTGACAAAGACGGAAACTATGACTATCGTGCCCGCATGAGTGCAGCATGGGATTATCCCGAATGTATGTATTATCTGCGTCCTTTCCGCGAGATATTCGCAGAGGAAAAATGGGATACCTACTGGATATTGAAATATCAGAACTGGAACACACTGACCGCAGAGTCAGACGCATCCATGTCCAACATCAACGAACGCGCCATCCGCTATGCTGAAGTGCTTCTGCAACTGGCTGAATGCTATCTGTTCAGTCCTACACAGAAAGACTTGAATAAGGCAGTAAGCTACATCAACCAAATACGCCAACGCGCCAACCTGAATGACTATAGTGGGCCGATGACTGAAGAAGGCATTTTCCAAGACCTGGAGCACCAGCGTGCCATCGAGTTTTTTGTAGAAGGCGAACGATTCTACGACTTACGCCGTTGGGGCTTGCTGGAAGAACGTTTAAAAACTTGCAGCGAATCCCGCTACAATCAGTTCATGACCGGTGCCATAACGGGGTCTGACGGACAACCAACCAACCGTTACTATTACTATCCCATACCTTCTAAGGAGCTGGAAACAAACGAATTGTGTACTCCTAGTGAAGGCTGGTAATCCGATGTAAGCATTTATAAAAGCCTCATCCATATCCGTTTAAAAGATCTTGGATGAGGCTTTTATTATAAATGATAAATCTCATTAAACCCATAAACAACTACTAACTAACTTATATCTTATGATGAAAAAAAAGAATTTCACTTTGATGGCCGGAATCTTTCTGGCGGCACTATGCACTGCCTGCAAAAGCAGTACAAGTTATGATTTGTCTGAGTATGGTTTGAAGCCCTATACCGGGGAAAACTCATCTGCCTTGATAGCGGAAGCGTTACAGCAGATAGCTTCGGAGGCCGATGCGGACACTGTATTCGTCACTCTCCCGAAAGGAAGGTATAATTTCTATCCGGAAGGAGCATCCGTGCGCGAGTATTACATCTCCAACCATGACCAGACCAATCCAAAGCAGGTCGGTATTCTGTTCGAAGGCGTAAAAAACTGGGTGTTCGACGGGCAGGGCGCCGAATTGATTTTCCACGGAAGAATGCTTCCCGTGTCACTGATCGGTTCAGAGAACTGCACTCTCAAGAATTTCAGCATCGACTTCGAGAATCCGCATATCACTCAGATAAAAATACTCGAAAACGATACGAAAAAAGGAATAATTACGTATGAAGTGGCTCCCTGGGTAGAATATGAAATTAAAGACGAATGCCTTGTGGTGAAAGGCGAAGGCTGGGAACTGATTCCGGAAACCGGCATCGCTTTTGAAGAGAAATCCAAACGCCTTGTCTACAATACAGGTGACCTCCAAGTCGGAACTAAGAAAGTCAGGGAGATTGCTCCCCGGAAGATTCTCGCGCCTTGGAAAGACAGCCGTCTGATTCCCGGAACCGTTGTAGCCTTGCGTCCGTGGACACGTCCCGCACCGGGTATCTTCATTTATCATGCCAAGAATACAACGGTAGAAAATGTACAAGTCCACTATGCCGAAGGTATGGGACTGCTTGCTCAGTTGAGCGAAAACATCACGCTGAATCGCTTTTCTGTCTGCCTGCGCGGTGAGGATGATCCCAGGTATTTCACGACCCAGGCTGACGCCACCCACTTCTCCGGCTGCAAAGGACTGATACGTTCAGTCGGCGGCCTTTATGAAGGCATGATGGATGACGCCATCAACATCCACGGTACTTATCTGAAAGTACAGAAACGGATAGACGACCATACCCTTATGGGCGAGTATATGCACCCGCAAAGCTATGGTTTCGAATGGGGATGCCCGGGCGACACCGTACAGTTCATCAATTCCAAGACAATGGAGATGCTGGACGGTGTGAACGTCATTGCCTCTATCAGCGCTGTCGATAAACCCAATGAGCACGGAGCCAAACAGTTTACCCTTACATTCCGTGAACCGATCGACCCAGCCGTTGGAAGTGGTTCCGATACTTACGGGATAGAAAACCTGGAATGGACTCCGGAAGTCTATTTTGCAGATAACACGATTCGGAACAACCGTGCCCGAGGCGCTCTGTTCAGCACTCCTAAGAAAACAGTAGTGGAACATAATGTGTTCGACCATACTTCCGGCACCGCCATCCTGCTGTGTGGAGACTGCAACGGATGGTTTGAAACCGGAGCCTGCAAAGACGTGCTGATACGCGGCAATAAGTTTATCAATTCCCTTACCAGCATGTACCAGTTCACTAATGCGGTTATCTCCATTTACCCCGAAATTCCCGATCTCGCCCATCAAAAGAAATTTTTCCACAGTGGCATTGTGATAGAAAACAATGAGTTCGACATTTTCGACGCCCCTGTCATATATGCCAAGTCAGTTGACGGACTTATTTTCAGAAACAACGTGATACGTCGAAACTCCGATTATCCCCCATTCCACTGGAATACCCATCTGTTCTATTTTCAACGGGTAAAGAATGCCCTGATAGAAAACAATGACATCGCAGGCGGATTCGATAAGGAAAAAGATGTGTTAAGTGAAAAATAAATGGGAATTTAGCGGGGCGGAGCCCCGCAATGTGCCAATGTGTTAATGTGCTAATGCCCTGCGGCATGAGAACACGTTACCGCAAACACAGCGCAGCCCCATTAACACATTGGCACATTAGCATATTAGCACATTAATTTATCATTTTCCTTTCCACCCCTACTAACATCAGCAGCCCCGTTTTGTCTACTATTTTCTAAAACAAAAAGTTTCTCTAATGGAAAACACGAAAAAGTCGTATAACCTTGCTTTTATTAAATCAGTAACAAATTGAAAATGAGTTATATATAGAACAATTCATTCATTATAGCTTTTGAAATTTCGAATTTACTTAAGTTTCTTTCCAGTCCTGCTCAACTAAAACTGCAGTCCTACTTAGCTAGGACTCGAATCCTACTTAGCAAGGACTGCAGTCCTGGTGCTATAGGACTGGGCAGGACTATAAGGGAAAAGAGAAATGTAAACTTACCTGATTTATCCGAGGAGCGGTTTTCAGTCAAAAATTACGCCTATTGTCGACAAAGCCTTACCACTTCACAGGATTGCTCAGAATATTCCCATCCACAGTGTCCCCCTGCGTAAACGTGCCGCTTTTGTATTGGATGCAAAGCATGAAAAGCGGAGATGTCCCATTGTTACGCACGGAACGTTCTCCCGCAGGAGCAATCCGTACTACGCTTCCTTCCGATATAGGGAAAATTCTTGTGGAGTTCAGCGATAGATCCATTCCGGTGCGGTCGCCCGCCACCATGAAGAAGATGACGAAGAACACCACGGACACGCACATGTACAGCCGGAAGGGGTGGACGTAGGAGCTGATTTTTCCTGCGTTGAACTCGTTGGTCAGGAAGCCCGGCCGGGTGAACATCAGCCGGAAGGTCATCCATATCTTGCCGTCAAACTGGTACATGTTCTCAAAGTATTGGCGGATGTATTTCCAAAAAGGCTGCTCCGTGTCCAAGGCATATTGGCCGCAGCGGTAGCAATACATGCCTTCCAAACGGGTGCCGCAATTCTTGCAATAGATGTATCGGGGAGTGGTTTTATGACGGATGTGACGCAGGCGGGCCAATTCGATGCGGCGCCGGATGCGCTGTTTACGTTCGTTCAGCCGCTTGCAGAAGCTGTTGAAGAATGAAGGTGTTCGGTGTCTGTCATACTTGTATATGCGTTAAGTTGCCGCAAAAGTATAAAAATATCTCTTAGTTGTTTGCATTTTTTCAGAGAAAAAGCGAAATTTGCACCGCCTTATTTTTAGGAAGCGAATGATAACACCTTTAAATAAAGATTGAAATATGACAAAAAGTGCATTGCAAATCGCGCGGGCTGCCTATCAGCCCAAACTCCCCCAAGCGCTAAAAAGCCACGTAAAGGCCGTTGAAGGCGCAGCTACCCAGTCGGTAGCCGATCAGGAGGAAATCAAACAATTGTTCCCCAACACGTACGGAATGCCGGTTATCAAGTTCGAGGCTACAGACGAACCGATGGAATTCCCCACGATGAATGTAGGCGTTATCCTCTCCGGAGGCCAGGCTCCCGGCGGACACAACGTTATCTCGGGCCTCTTTGACGGCATCAAGAAGCTGAATCCCGCCAATCGCCTGTATGGCTTCATTCTGGGTCCCGGTGGATTGGTAGACCATAAGTACATGGAACTGACAACCGACATCATTGACGAATACCGTAACACAGGTGGTTTCGACATCATCGGATCGGGACGTACCAAGCTGGAGAAGGTGGAGCAGTTTGAGAAAGGCTACGAAATCCTGAAGGAACTGGGCATAAAGGCACTGGTAATCATCGGCGGAGACGACTCCAACACGAACGCTTGTGTACTGGCCGAATACTATGCCGCCAAGCAGTATGGCGTACAGGTCATCGGTTGTCCCAAGACCATCGACGGAGACTTGAAGAATGAAATGATTGAAACTTCTTTCGGCTTCGATACGGCTTGCAAAACTTACTCGGAGGTCATCGGTAACATCCAGCGCGACTGTAATTCCGCCCGCAAGTATTGGCACTTTATCAAGCTGATGGGCCGTTCGGCCTCACACATCGCTTTGGAATGCGCTTTGCAGGTTCAGCCTAACATCTGCCTCATCTCGGAAGAGGTGGAAGCCAAGAATATGTCGTTGGATGACATCGTGACTTACATCGCTCAGATTGTGGCCGATCGCGCCGCTCAAGGCAACAACTTCGGTACGGTGCTAATCCCCGAAGGATTGATCGAATTCATTCCTGCCATGAAGCGTCTGATTGCCGAACTGAACGACTTCCTGGCCGCCAACGCCGTAGAATTCGCGCAAGTAAAACGTTCGGCTCAGCGTGATTATATCATCCGCAAGCTCTCTCCGGAGAATTCTGCCGTATATGCCAGTCTGCCCGAAGGCGTTGCCCGTCAGCTGACATTGGATCGTGACCCGCACGGCAATGTACAGGTATCACTCATAGAAACGGAAAAGCTTCTCTCCGAGATGGTAGCCACCAAGCTGGCCCAGTGGAAAGAGGAAGGCAAGTATACAGGCAAGTTCGCCGCCCAGCATCACTTCTTCGGTTACGAAGGCCGTTGCGCCGCTCCCTCTAACTTCGATGCGGACTATTGCTATTCGCTGGGTTACACGGCAGCCGCTCTGATTGGCAATGGCAAGACGGGCTACATGTCATCCGTACGCAACACAACTGCACCTGCCGACCAATGGATTGCCGGCGGTGTGCCCATCACGATGATGATGAACATGGAGCGTCGTCATGGCGAGATGAAGCCGGTTATCCAGAAGGCATTGGTGAAACTGGATGGCGCGCCCTTCAAGATGTTTGCCGCCCATCGTGACCAATGGGCAAAGGAAACGGACT